>NZ_VIKX01000128.1:0-9415 GCF_009711935.1 Dolichospermum sp. UHCC 0259
TGAGCTTTCAGGTATCCTTTTTTCTATCATACTTTCTGCATGAAGGAAATCCCTGGTTTTCCTGTCAAAATTAACACACTAGCAACAGGGAAGATATACAGCAGTTTGTAAAGCTGAACAGAGTTTGCACCAATAGGTGATAAAGTTTTGGGGTCAACTCCGGGAAATTGGGGTTCAAAGCCAGTCCGAGCGCTACTAGCACTCAAAATAGATGAAGATAATCCTAAACCATTTTGGACACTACCATCACCACTGACACCACCTAAGAAATTATGCGCTTGTAATCCAGTAATCAGTATGTCTTTACCTGTAAAGCTGGTGGTGAGATTTAAGCGAACTCGGTTGTTTAAAACTATCTTTGGATCATCTTGACTAGGAGAACCACCTCTAGCACCAATAGCGGCAATAATCGCCTCTCCACTTAATTTAGTGGTTGTGGAAAATTTATCTTTTTCTAACTCTGTTGTCCGTGCTTCTACTACATCTACTCTTCCCCGTAATGTCGCCAATTCGGTAGAAAAGTCTGCTTGCAGTTTTTGCAAGGTCATTATATCTTGCTTTGATGGTAAATCAGCAGTCGCAGTGGCAATTAGCTCGTTAACTCGATCTAAACAAGCATTTAAGCCAGCAGCAAATTCATAGCGACTTAAAGCCCGATTGCCGCGAAATGTGCCATTAGGATATCCTGCAATACAACCATATCGCTCCACTAGAGATTGTAATGCCGAAAAAGCCCAGTCTTTAGGCTGAACGTCGGAAAGTTGAGATACAGATGTTACTTGGTCTATTGATGAATCTGTCTGTTTCTGAACCTGAGTTGTTGAAGGGGTAACTTTTTGATCACTGGTAATTTCAGGAGAGTTGACAGGTTGAGTATTTTGACCTAAATTTTGGGGATTCTCATCTATCGCTTGTGCGGGTAATATCCCAGCGAATAAATACAGTACACCTATACCGCAAGCACTGGCTATTTTTATTTTCACGAAAACTCCTCACAGATTGGGTATAAAAATTGAGAATCAATAGTGATATTTCAGGAACTATTCTCGAACCTGATTATGTATAACTATTAATCAATGGATAAGATTTGTGTTTCTGATGACTTGTTGTATCTAGTTTAATTTACTGATCCAGCAATCGTTATTATAGCAACAAAGGGTAGTAAATTATATTTTGGTTAAAAATTGATGATTAAAATTTATATCCGTTTTGGGTGAGTGATATCATCAAATTATATATAGATAGAATAATCTGGAAACGTTTTATGAAACGTCTCCACCAGGTTAATTTAGAAGTAATAGCTTAAAACTATACTGTTATGCGCTTGAATCAGGGAGAAAAATTAGGTCAAAAGGCATACATAACTCTTACTTTCACTACTAACTCCTGAGTCCTGAGTCCTAACTCCTGCAATAACACTTATCTACAAAATCATTCGCTAAATCCAATAATTCCAGATCATCAATATCAAGATCAATATCACTTGCTAATATATCTTTTACAGCCGATGTTTTCTCATTATCTCTAGAAATTCTCAAGCCTTCTTCTAAATCTACTGCTAAATCAAACAAGGATGTGTCTCCTACATACTTTCTAATTTTGATGGCTACATCATCATCACTAACTAAAAAGTCTTTAATAGTATCAAATAAAGGGTTGGATATTTCATCATCACCCCAGGTTTCTAGCCAATCACCCTCCACATCTTCTACATAAATATGAACAAAATTTAGTCCATAATTTAACCAATCTTGCTGCATATTCCGGGCTGCTGCTAACGCTTCCGTCAGGTTTTCGAGTTGAGCGCTATTATTAGTCTGTTGTTGGTTAACCATAGATGGTGTTTTCAGCGGATTAATGATGTTAGCTAGGACACAGATTTCGATTTCAATATGGGGGAATCAGGAAAAATTCATATACTTCCCTTCCGCAAGATGATCACTGTTATACAGGGCAACATTGACTAACTGATGGATAAAATCATGGTCTTGGGGATTGTAACTTAAGAATAAGCCTCGTTCTATTTCCCACAATTGCAGTGAATTTTGCCACTTTTGATACTTGGTGTTATGAAATTCTTCACTGACACTGGTAATTTGAATACAGAGTGGTTTATTTTGATGATTGCTAACAATCAGGTCTGTTGCCATAGAAAGGTCAGCTATATAACGCCGCCAAAAATCACCTTCCCGATGAACAACATCCTGGGCTATATATTTAATGATATCACTATCAGCTTGATTAAACTCACCCGCCATCATTTTTTTCTTCCAAATATAAAATTTGGTGTCTGTGGCATTAATCCACTTAGGGAACAGATAACCGTACCAATACCTTTCATTGGCGGTCATTTGCTCAAACTGTAATCTTTTATCTTCTTCTGAAGGTAAAGACTTAATTGCTAACCAAACCTTAGAGTCCGTAATTACTTCTAATAAAAAGGCAACAACGATGGGTTTGGATATCAGCGAACCAAGCTTGATATGTTTAATCCAACGGTTAATATCTCTTAATTTTGTTGTGAGATTTGGATCTATTTCAGCGGCTTGCTCGATTAATAAATTGAGTCTATCTTTAATTTCCTTGGCTTCCAAACTATACCCTATTGTAAAACACTAACATGGCATTTAAGGATTTATATCCTACTAAATCAGTAAATAAGGTTGTTAAAAACATTATCATTATTTTATCTTACGGCGTACTGAACGATTCAGCGTTAATTAATTGTCGTATTGGTGGAGAACTAGATTAGCATATCAGTAAATAATCTTTACACTTGACGCAACTTTATGAAAATCTCAAGTTTTTTGGCACAACTTCGTTAAAAATAGTTTTCAGTCACAATATCGTTTGCATCCATCATTATATTATGTCTCAACCAACTATAGAATCCATTTTACAGGAAAAGCGGCTTTTTCCGCCTACCAGTGATTTTTCAGAAAATGCCCAGATTAAAAGTTTAGCAGATTATCAGTATCTTTACGACAAAGCCAAAGCCGATCCTCAGCAATTTTGGGCAGAATTGGCAGAAACTGAGTTGCATTGGTTTCAAAAATGGGACACGGTGCTAGATTGGCAACCGCCTTTTGCTAAGTGGTTTGTGAATGGGAAGATAAATATTTCTTACAATTGTCTTGACAGACATCTCACTACTTGGCGAAAAAATAAGGCGGCGTTGATTTGGGAAGGTGAACCGGGAGATTCACGGACGCTGACTTATGCTCAATTGCATCGGGAAGTATGCCAGTTTGCGAATGTGTTAAAGCAGTTGGGGGCAAAAAAGGGCGATCGCATTGGTATTTATATGCCGATGATTCCCGAAGCTGCTATTGCCATGTTAGCCTGTGCGAGAATTGGCGCACCTCATAGTGTGGTATTTGGTGGTTTTAGTGCTGAAGCTTTGCGCGATCGCTTGAATGATGCCGAAGCTAAGTTAGTGATCACAGCCGATGGTGGTTGGCGTAAAGATGCCATTGTCCCCCTGAAAGAACAGGTAGACAAAGCTTTAGAAAATAATGCCGTTCCCAGTATTACAGATGTGTTAGTTGTCAAGCGCACAAATCAAACAACTCACATGGCAGCAGGGCGTGATCATTGGTGGCACGATTTACAAAAAGGCGTTTCTGCTGATTGTCCCGCTGAACCTATGGACAGTGAAGATATGCTGTTTGTTCTCTACACTTCTGGTAGTACAGGCAAACCGAAGGGGGTTGTCCATACCACTGGCGGTTATAACTTATACAGCCATATTACCACGAAATGGATTTTTGATCTCAAAGATACTGATGTATATTGGTGTACTGCTGATGTAGGTTGGATTACTGGACATAGCTACATTGTTTATGGACCACTTTCCAATGGGGCAACTACTCTAATGTACGAAGGTGCGCCCCGTGCTTCTAATCCTGGCTGTTTCTGGGATGTGATTGAGAAATATGGCGTTAATATTTTTTATACTGCACCAACGGCAATTCGCGCCTTTATCAAAATGGGTGAACACCATCCTAACAAACGTAATCTTTCTTCTCTGCGATTACTGGGAAGTGTGGGTGAACCTATTAACCCCGAAGCTTGGATGTGGTATCACAAAATCATCGGTGGTGAACGTTGTCCGATTGTGGATACTTGGTGGCAAACGGAAACTGGTGGCATTATGATTACACCGTTACCTGGGGCAATTGCGACTAAGCCTGGTTCAGCTACTCTCCCCTTCCCCGGTATTATTGCGGATGTGGTGGATTTAGAAGGGAATTCTGTCCCTGATAACGAAGGTGGTTATTTAGCCATTCGTCATCCTTGGCCGGGAATGATGCGGACTGTGTACGGTGATCCTGATCGTTTCCGCCGCACCTACTGGGAACATATTCCGCCCGCAGATGGTAAATATACGTATTTTGCTGGCGATGGGGCGAGAAAGGATGAGGATGGCTATTTCTGGGTCATGGGGCGCGTGGATGATGTCCTGAATGTGTCTGGACACCGCTTAGGGACGATGGAAGTAGAATCTGCGCTGGTGTCTCATCCGGCGGTAGCTGAGGCGGCTGTGGTGGGTAAACCAGATGATTTGAAGGGTGAGGAAGTTGTAGCTTTTGTGACTTTGGAGGGGACTTATCAAGCCAGTGAGGAGTTGAGTAAGGAACTGAAGAAGCACGTTGTCAATGAGATTGGGGCGATCGCTCGTCCTGGTGAAATCAGGTTTACTGATGCTTTGCCAAAAACCCGTTCTGGGAAGATTATGCGCCGTTTGTTGCGGAATTTGGCATCAGGGCAGGAGGTGTCAGGGGATACTTCCACTTTGGAGGATCGCAGTGTTTTGGATAAGTTGCGGGAAGGGAATTAATTTAGGTTAGTTTCGCGCAATCTCTCTTAGAGATCCCGCAGGGTAGGCGCTAAGAAGCAAAGGCGCAAAGTAATCTGGGGTGGGCAAAATTGCCTATCCTAGATTATGGGAAGGAAATTATATCTTGAATTATGATAGGGGTATATATAAGAAGATGAGAGATGCACTAGGACAAAGAGGTGAGAGGATATTTGAAGTTTTAATCACTAAATTTCACTCTGATGCTGGTTCTATCTTTAAGCCGCAGTTTTTAGGAGATAAATGGCAGTATGTTGATTTTATTGTGGAGTTAGTAGGTGCTGTTTCTTATGTTCCCTATTTCTTTGTACAAGTCAAAACTACTAGGCAAGGTTATACTAGAAAAGATAATCGTCTTAAGGTGAAAGTAAAAGAAGAATCTGTAGTAGGTATAGCATCTTATCCAGCACCAACTTATATAGTTGGAATTGATGAAATTCAAGAAGTTGGTTATTTAGTTTCGGCTAATGGTGAAAATTTAAAATCTCTCTCAAGTCTATCTACTAATTTTCCTCTTAATAAACAAAATAGAGAAATTCTTTGGCACGAAGTAAATAATTTTTGGAGTCAATACAACTCGAAAAATTTAGTTTCGCAATTTTCTGATCAACAGTGGAGATAAAACAATGCAAACAGAACAACCTTGGTACATTGGTTTACGTTCAGAAGCTTTGACAGTTGTGTACTTAACTCGTCGTGATGATTTAATTGTTTCTCAACAAAAACAAGGACAAGGAGGTTTAGATTTTTCAGTTACAATCACCAAAGATGGTAATTACACTGGGAGAATTTTTGGTGTACAAGTGAAAGCCACAGTTTCTAGTTCTGAATTAATTCAGGATGATGATATTTTTAGGCTAAAAAATCAAGAATATAACAATTTGAAAGTTTTCAGAGATTTACCATTTCCAGTTTGCTTATTTTTCTTTACTCTAGATAATGATAAAGGATATTATAGATGGATTTTAGAACCTATTATTAATGAGGGAAATAATATGAGCTTGAAATTTAATGAAGATGAGGAATTAAAAAATCTGAATGATCAAGAAATAGATAATATTATCGCAATGATTAACAGTTGGTATGACCATAAAAATAATTTAGTATCAGTATAAGATCGCTCATTCAAGTCAGATCCCCGACTTCTTTAAGAAGTCGGGGATCTTGTTGTTCATAACTCATTTAGACTTGCTATACTTAGCCACCAGACTGGCTAAAAGTTTTAAATCTATTGGTTTAGAAATATACTCATTGACACCAGCCGCAAAACAACTTTCCCGATCGCCCTTCATAGCCATAGCTGTTTGAGCAATAATCGGTATATGCTGATATTTTGGGGTTTCTCGTAATTGCTGGACCAAATTTAAACCATTAGCATCAGGTAAACTCACATCCATCAAAATTACTGCTGGTTCTGTTTCTGCGAGACTATTCCACATTTTTGCCCCATTCTTCACCCAATTAACCTGATATCCTAATCTTCTTAAATAAATTCCCATTAATTCCCCATTGGGTAAATCATCTTCCACCAGCAAAATTACCGGCGAGGAAGTCATCTCATCATCACCAGGATGAATAACCACCTCTAAATCGAGTTCTGCTGTTGTTTCTATAGCTGCTAAAACTCCTCCCGTTGGTTTCAGAGGAAGTAAAACACTAAAACGAGAACCTTGATCAAATACAGATTCTAACTCTAAATAACCACCATGAATTTCTGCTAATTTTTGAGTCACTACCAACCCCAAACCCGTACCTTCTTGACGACCGGCTGCGGGATTAACCACTTGACTATAGGGTTTAAATAATCGAGATTGATCTTCACAAGAAATACCTGTACCAGTATCCCAAACTGTAAACCGCAAAAATCCATCCTGACTAGAAATCTGTAAGCCGACACTACCTTTCATTGTAAATTTAATCGCATTGAAAAGTAAATTCAATAACATTTGTTTAAGTCGCAAAGGATCAGCGATAATATTTTGAATCCCCGGTGCAATTTCTAAACGCAATGTTAAACCTTTATTAGCAGCTTTCTCTTTTACCAAAGCTAAAATATTCCGACACAAAGTAGAAATATCAACTACTTCCCATTGTACTTCTAGCTGATTGGCTTCAATTTTCGAGAGATCCAAAATATCATTAATTAATCCTAATAAATGCTTACCACTAGATTGAATAATCCGTAAATATTCTTGATGACGGGCTTTCTCTGGTTCATAACCCTGTGCTAATAGCAAATGGGTAAAACCAATAATTGAACTGAGGGGAGTGCGGATTTCATGACTGGTATTTGCCAAAAACTGATTTTTAAGTTGATTAGTCCGTTCGAGTTCTTGATTAAAATTAGCTAAATCCTGGTAATACTTTTGAGAAGATTGTATTTGTACAAGTTGCGTTAAGGCTGTGCGACACTTTTCCACAGTCTTTGTGATTAGTTTTAACTTTAGAGGGAAAAAAATATCTTTCAGTAATTTGCAATCGGGTACAAAATTGCTGGTGCTGATGATTAACCACGCTTTTATTCCTTGAGTATTCTCAAATAAATACCAAGCACTTTGGTATTTTTGAGTTTCCATTTCCTCTACATCTTGTAAATTGATAGATTTATGCAGTCTCAAAAATGGCTTTTTCTCAGTTGGGGATATTAGCTCGAAATTGGGATTTAATGATGATAAATGGGAAATATAAGAGATTCGACCAACTATTTGCTGTGGTTCAAATAGGGCAATACCTACAATACACTGAGTAAACGCAATTAAACTATCACTTAACGCTTTGTGAAGTTCATTAACAACGATTTGACAAATTTCTGCTTCTGTCGCCATTCCTAATGCAGTCTTAGTAGCCACAGAAATTAGATAATCCTGAAGACGAATTTGCAACTGATTTAAGCTGTTTTCCAGCCAAAACTGATACCGCAGATGTTCAATTGGTGTCAGCCGGAGGTTTCCATCTATTTGTGAGTTTCGTTCTGGTAAACTTGAAAATTGCTGCATGGTCAACTAGACCGCTGAAGAAAACATCCTAATCCTGCTCACAAATAAAAATGTAAACAGTACTTATGTATATTAACCTACGAATGCTTTTTTTATGTAACCCTTGGAGAAGGAGTCAGCACTTCGACAGGCTCAGTGACCAGTTAGGAGTCAGGAGTCAGCCAGGGAATAAATTCCCTGTCTAAAAGCTAAAGTCGGTTAAAACCGACTACTTTGGCATAAACTAGGATAATTTTTGATTTTGAGTTAACCAGAGTGCGTTTTAACGCACTTTAGCTTTTAGATCGGAACTTAAGTTCCGGGAGAGTTGCTTCAGTGAATAACAACTGCAAAAATTTACAATAATTTTACGGTAACTTCATATTTATGGATATTACACAATTTGCTCAATTGATTATTAACGGTATTGCTGTCGGTAGTATTATCGCCTTAGCAGCAGTAGGACTAACCTTAACCTATGGGATTTTGCGGTTGTCTAATTTTGCTCACGGTGATTTTCTCACATTAGGCGCTTATTTGACTCTTATGGTCAATGCTATGGGTCTAAATATTTGGTTATCAATGATTGTGGCTATCGTGGGAACTGTGGGGGGAATGTTACTAGCGGAGAAATTACTATGGTCAAAAATGCGGTCTATCCGTGCTAGTTCGACAACTCTGATTATTATCTCTATCGGTCTGGCCTTATTCCTCCGCAATGGGATTATTTTTCTCTGGGGTGGTAAAAACCAAAATTATAATTTACCCGTGATTCCGGCTTTAGAATTGGGGACTTTAAAAATACCGCAAAATCAGTTATTGGTGCTGGGATTAGCGATTCTGGCAATTTTATCCCTACACTACTTGCTGCAAAATACCAAAATCGGTAAAGCAATGCGGGCTGTAGCTGATGATTTAGATTTAGCTAAAGTCTCTGGTATTAATGTTGATAGAGTAATTTTATGGACTTGGGTAATTGCTGGGACATTCACTTCTTTAGGTGGCAGTATGTACGGGCTAATTACGGCAGTGCGTCCGAATATGGGTTGGTTTTTGATTTTACCTTTGTTTGCTTCAGTGATTTTGGGGGGAATTGGCAATCCTTACGGAGCGATCGCCGCAGCGTTTATCATTGGTATTGCCCAAGAAGTTAGCACCCCCTGGCTAGGTTCACAGTACAAGCAAGGTGTAGCCCTTTTAATCATGATTTTGGTGCTGCTTATTCGCCCCAAAGGTTTATTCAAAGGCACGATTTAAACAGCACCAGTCTACTTCTAACTATTCAATGATGTGGAAGTAGTAAGCTGCTACCAAAAAGTTAACAGCCAAAAGTAATAACGCCCAACCAGTCCGGAAAGCGTAGGAAGGTTTAGCAGTGGGTTTGCCCTTAGCAGTCATAAGCGGTTCTCCTAATTTAGTGACTTTTTAAGAAATAGCAAACTCACGCGCCAATTTTGCAAATTCTTTAAAAATATTTTTGTAAGGAGTCAGGAGTCAGGAGGAAGAAAGAAAGAAAGAAAGAAAGAAAGAAAGAAAGAAGTAAATAAATTTATACCCCTGCTCCCCTGCTCCCCTACTCCCC
>NZ_VIKX01000128.1:9429-18026 GCF_009711935.1 Dolichospermum sp. UHCC 0259
ACTCCCCTACTCCCCCGACTCCCCAGCATGATAGGAACTGCGGACGAGTGGACCGGAACGGACGTGATTAAAGCCCATTTCCCTGGCTATATTGCCCAGTTCTGTAAATTCCTCTGGAGTCCAATATTTTTTAACAGGTAGATGGTCTAAAGAAGGGCGCATATATTGACCAATGGTGAGGCGATCGCATTTTACAGATCGTAAATCCGCCATAGTCTCAATTAACTCCTCCATAGTTTCTCCATGTCCCACCATCACCCCCGACTTCGTAGGAATCTGATCATTCAACTCCTTAACCGTCGCTAATACAGCCAACGAACGGTCATATTTTGCCCCTCGGCGCACAGTTGGAGTTAACCTACGGACTGTTTCAACATTATGGTTAAAACAAGCCGGTTGAGCCTGAATAATCATTGCTAAACTGTGACTTTGAACTGCCACACCCCCACCACCCCAAAAATCCGATGTCAGCACCTCAATTTGAGTATCAGGGTTCATCTGGCGAATAGTCTCCATTGTCCTCACAAAATGACCCGCCCCCCCATCAGCCAGATCATCACGGGCGACAGAAGTTAATACCACATACCGCAACCCTAAAAGCTGTACCGATTCCGCCACCTTTCGAGGTTCTTCCCCATCCAACGGCATTGGCGCATGACCCTTATCTACTTGACAAAAAGCACAAGAACGGGTACAAGTTGGCCCCATCAATAAAAAAGTTGCTGTTTTTTGGGCGTAGCATTCACCCCGATTTGGACAACGCCCTTCTTCACAAATTGTGTGAATTTGTCGCTGCTTAATGATACGTTGGACAGTAGAGATTTCACTGGCTTTGCCAATGGGGCGACGCAACCAGCTAGGCATAGTCATAATTTCTGACTTGATATCAACTTGTTGTGGAGAATTCATATAACGATTTGTTAATTAAGCAAAAAGTAAGAGCGCGTAATGAAGATCTACATAGAGGCACTGTAGTTTCAGATATACATACCCCAAACTGAGAAGTTAGATTCATAAATCTTTCACTACACAGGATATTTAGTTGTGTGTAGTCTACACAACTATGATACAAATTGATCAGAACATCAGTGAAAGTTTCCTAAAACACCTGTGTTTTTGGAATTTGTGTCAGAAAATACTCCTCCCCAATCTACATAAATTTTGGATATAGTGAGAGAATCCCTAAAAGCAGTCGGCAACCAGCCATCTAAACATAAAATTTTAGTAGAGTAATCAGTTGTGGCAAGTAACAAAATTTTAGTTATTGACGACACTACCGTTGTCAGGGTAAAAGTACGAGAAATGTTACCACCAGGTAATTTTGAAGTGATAGAAGCCAAAGACGGGTCAGAAGGATACAACCTCATCCTCAAGGAAAAAGTCAGCTTGATCATGCTAGATTTTTTGTTGCCAAAAATGAGTGGTTGGGAAGTTTTCCAGAAAATCCAGGCTCAACCAGAATTACGGAAAATTCCTTTGGTGATCATGTCAGGACGGAAGGAAGAGGTAACGGAAAAATTTGTAGAACCATTTGAATATTTTGAATTTTTAGGCAAACCTTTTGATCAAAAGCAACTCGTTGGCGCTATTAAGTCGGCAATGGTTAAGTCGAAAAAGGAGCGTCCAGACTTAAATACACCTCCAGTGAATCCTGCAAATCAACAACCTGTCCCGGTTGCTGTAAATGCCGTAGATTCATCGGCTGAAATAAAATTACTAAATGATAAAATTATCAAGATGCAAGGAGAAATTGATAGCTTGAAGCAACAGCTTAATAAAGTTGTGACTTTCATTAAACAGAAAATTAAGTAGGGTTTGCTGAAAAAGTTCCCTGTTCCCTACTCTTACGGACAACTTTTTCAGCTATCTGGATATCCTCAATCTCCCATATCCTGCCAGGAAAATGTAACTGTTTTGAGACACCATAAGTCAAAACCTTGCATTTATATAGAAAATCAGGGGGTGAATTTGGAAAACATTATCGTAGAAAGCAAGCGAACGAATAGTAAATATACGTTGTTTGGTGGTTACGACAAGGGTGATTTGAGAAGTTTGCAAAGACAAACAAAATACAAGCTACAAGCAGTCCTGTAAATGGGCATTCTTGTGGCTTTTCGGCAACAAGCACTTCAATATGACTTTAAATTGGCATTTACCGCAAATGCTCTGAATATTTTTAATATTCTTAAACTACTTTTTAATACAGTTGATTTATCATTACTAAGCTTCGTTCCAGCAAAAGAGGTATTGCGGTTTGATATATCTGAGAAAGATGATGTAAGTAGGTTGGCGTTAAAAATTGTCGTTATGGCAAAGGAACAGCGAACAGGAAAGAGGTTTTGAGCAACTTTACTTTTCGTTACATACTTCGGTTTTTTTCCGTTCACCTACTTATTATAAACAATTCTGAATATAACTTTTACTTCCCTATTGTCTTCTTTGTATTTGCCAAAACAGTTTGATAATCCTGTCTATCTGGATGTAATTTTACCAACTTCTCCATCAAAGCGATCGCTCCCTGATTATCCCCCGAATTTAACCGAATAATAGATAACTTTTCTAAAGCCGTCTGATTATTAGGTTCACGCTGTAAAACCAACTCATAACCCTTAATCTGTTTCTGGAACTCACTCTCAACCGATTGAACTACTGCTTGCTTTGGTTTTTCCCAAGCCTGTTTGATGGTATTTACCCCCCCAAACAACATTGAACCACCAAAAGACACAAGCCCAATATATGTAACAATTCTTTTCTTTCGAGCAATTTGCTTACCACGCTGAACTAAGTAATCACTATCAGAACTAGCCATGTATTAAAAATTGCTGTTATCCAAATTTCAGCATCACTCCTATACCACTAGATTACCCACCACCCACAAAAAAAATATCACCTGCCATTTTCAACTGATATTTCAACATTTATCCCAAAATTAAACCGCTGCGAGGAGGAATAGTTAAACAAACATTTTCCCCCTTCCAGGTAATTTCTCCTTTCCCAAATAAAACTTGTTCAGGTTGATTTTGCAAATTACTACAATTTACATTTACTATTACAGATTTAGTTCCCACGTTCACAGCAATAATTAATTCTTCACTTTCTAAAGTTCGCGCAAATATATAGACTGTTCCTACTGCATGAAGAACTTGATAACTACCAATTCGCAAAGCTGGATAATTTTGACGAATAGAAATTAACTGTTTGTGAATATTTAAAATTTCTTGATTCCAGTCAAATTCTAGGGGGAAAACCCGCCGACAATCTGGATCTATTCCTCCAGGTAAACCAACTTCATCACCATAGTAAATACTGGGCGCACCGGGAAAGGTGAATAACAACAAATTACATAGTTCTACACTAGATTGATCACCATCAGCAATACTCATTAATCTGGCTGTATCATGGCTACTGAGGATGTTTAATTGAGTTAGTTGAATTTCCCAAGAATAAAGTTCTAAAAGGCTGTGAATTTTAGCCGCATATTCAGCCGCATCTAGGGCAGGATATGGGTAATAACTTTGAGATTCTACTAATTCTAATACTACTTTATCGCCTACTGCAAACGCCAGCACTGCCTCATTAAATAAATAATTCAATACCCCATCAAATTGCGTCCCATCGAGCCATTCACGGGCATCTGTCCAAACTTCACCAACAATATAAGCATCAGGATTAATACCTTTAACTCGTTGGCGAAATTCCTGCCAAAAACCAGGAGTTTTAATTTCATAAGGAACATCTAATCGCCAACCATCAATGCCAAACTCTAACCAATATTCGGCAATTTTCATGATATACTCTTGCACATCTGGATGATCATGATTAAAGGTTGGTAAAGAGCGAATCCCTGCCCAAGCATCATAATTAGCAGGTAAATTACCATCATAAGGTGCAAGTGGCCAGCCTTGAATTTTAAACCAATTTAGCCAAGGAGAATTAGAGCCATTTTCTAATACATCATGAAAAAAGAAAAAGCCTCGACTAGAATGATTAAATACGCCATCAAGAACTATCTTCATATTTCGTGAATGGGAGGCATCAATTAATTCTCGTAAAGCCTGATTTCCCCCTAACATCGGATCAACTTGGTAATAATCATGGGTATGATAACGATGATTACTAGCAGATTGGAAAATGGGTGTAAAGTAAATCGCTGTAATTCCTAAACTTTGGATATAGTCTAATTTTTCTATCACACCCCATAAATCACCACCTTTGTAACCTTGGAGTGTCGGTGGTGCATCCCAGGCTTCTAAATTGGTATTATTTAAGAAACTGTGACGGGAACGCTGACTTCTCGCAAATCTATCGGGAAATATCTGATAGAAAACCGCGTGTTTCACCCAATCTGGCGTTTGAATTTGCATAAATTTATTTATTACTCTTTTTCGTAGCCACGAAACGATAAATAATTGGTACACTTGTTTACTTAACCCAGTTTACAGTTTACCAGTGCCTCATGGTATACGTCAAGCGCGTTGAACTTACCAATTTTAAATCCTTCGGTGGGACTACTGCTGTCCCTTTGCTACCGGGGTGTACTGTCATATCTGGTCCTAATGGTTCTGGAAAATCAAATATTCTCGATGCTTTGTTGTTTTGTTTGGGTTTGGCTAGTTCTAAGGGTATGCGGGCGGAACGTTTACCGGATTTGGTGAATAATGCTCAAAAACATAAGGGGCGTGCGGCACTGGAAGCTAGTGTAACGGTAACTTTCGATATTTCGGATGTCTCTCGCAGAGGCGCAGAGGCGCAGAGGGAGGAAGTCGGGGAAGTTGGGGAGGTGGGGGAAGTAGGGGAAGTAGGGGAGGTAGGGGAAGTAGGGGAAGTAGGGGAAGTAGGGGAAGTAGGGGAAAATCCAAAATCTAAAATCCAAAATCCAAAATCGTCTGAGTGGAGTGTTACTCGGCGGTTACGGGTGTCTCAGCAGGGGGGGTATACGTCTAATTATTATATTAATGGTGTGGCTTGTACTTTGACTGAGTTACATGAGGATTTGGAGGAACTGCGGATTTATCCTGAAGGCTATAATGTGGTATTGCAGGGGGATGTAACGAGTATTATCTCGATGAATGCGCGGGAACGTCGGGAAATTATTGATGAGTTGGCCGGGGTGGCGACTTATGATCGGAAAATAGTCCAAGCTAAATCTACTTTGGATGAGGTGAAGGATAAGGAAGATAGTTGTCGGATTATTCAAACTGAGTTAAGTGTACAATGCGATCGCCTGTCTCAAGATAAGGCTAAGGCTGAGAAGTATCAATTATTGAAAATTGAGTTTATGCAAAAGCAGTCTTGGGAGGCGGTTTTATCTTGGCGTTCTCTCCAAGCACAGCAGGAAAAACTGGTTGCACAAGTTCAAGAGGGCGATCGCAGTTTCAGTGATTTTACTACTCAGTTAAATACAACTAATTCTCAAATTAATCAGAAAACTACTGAATTAGATCAGCTAAATCTCCGTGTGAAGGCTTTGGGTGAGGAGGAACTTCTTTCTGTTCAATCAAATCTCGCTACCCAAGAAGCGGAACGGAAACAACTCCAACGACAACAACGGGAGTTAGAAACATCTATTCAAGAATCTACAAAGCGATTAAATCAAACTTATCAAGAAATTCAACAATATCAACTTGCTTTAGAGGAAGCTAAAAAACAACAAAATGTAGAAATATTGAATGTCACATCTCTACAAACAGAAAGAGATAAATCTCAACAAAATTTAGAATCTTCTCGTCAAGCTGCGGCGGAAATTGCCTCGGCTTCGGAAGCTTGGGTACAACAACAAACGGCTTTAAATCGGCAAATTGAATCTTTATTGCATACTCTCGAACCACAACGCACTGAACAAGCGCAATTACAGGAACGCAATACTCAATTACAACAATTGATTTCTGAACAATCTCAATTAATTGCAACTTTAGAACCGGAATTAACCGCAAAACAAGCTGAATGTGCGCGGTTGGAAACGGAATTTAATGCTTCTACCCAACCTATTCAGAATTTAGCTGAAAATCTGGCTGCGACAGAACAAGAGTTACAAATTCAACAAGATACCCAAAAACGACTTTTACAAGAACAACGAGATAAACAACGTCAATTAGATAAATTAGAGGCACAGACACAAGCGCAACAGGAAATACAAGGAACACAAGCAAGTAAGGTAATTTTACAGTCAGAAATGCCCGGTTTGTGCGGTTTAGTGGTGCAATTGGGCAAGGTTGAACCTAAACATCAATTAGCTTTAGAAATGGCTGCTGGTGGACGTTTAGGACATATTGTGGTTGAAGATGATAGTGTTGCATCAGCCGGAATTGAACTGTTGAAACAAAAACGGGCGGGAAGGGCAACTTTTTTACCTTTAAATAAGATTAAAGTCCCTAGATTTACCCAGGATGCAACTCTGCGTTTAGCTGATGGGTTTGTCAGTTATGCGGTAGATTTAGTAGAGTGCGATCGCCGTTATCATGATGTATTTGCCTATGTTTTTGGTGCAACGGTAGTATTTGCGACTCTTGCCCAAGCTCGGAAAAACATGGGACTATATCGCATAGTCACTCTACAAGGGGAATTATTAGAAACTAGCGGGGCAATGACTGGTGGTAGTGGCAATCAACGTTCATCTTTACGCTTTGATAGCGGTGAAGCTGGAGAATCTCAGGAAGTCGCTAATTTGAAAACTCGCTTAATAGATATTGATCGGATTTTAGAACGTTGTGGAGAAGCAATTTCAAATTTAGCAACTCGCACTAAAACATTAACTTTAGAATTAACAGAAGCACGTCAAGGACGGAGAGAACAACAATTATATTTAGAACAGTTAAAGAAAGATATTAAAGGTTTAACAACGCAGTTAGAAAATACTCGTTCTCAACTTTCCCAAAATACCCAAAAATTCACATCTGCACAATCCCGGTTAGAAATTTTAAATCGGGAATTACCAGAACAAGAAACTCAATTACAACAATTGAGACATACTTTAGCTGAGTTGGAATCTTCCCAAACCCCCAGCGAATGGCAACAAATCCAAGCTATCATTAAAACCCAAGAACAGGAATTACAACAACGAGAAACTGCATTACGAGATGTTCAACAACAATTAAAAAATCTCGAAAATCAACAACAAAGATTACAAGAAAAAATAGAAGAATCCCAAACTAGAGTTATTCAATATCAACAAGAAGAAACGACAGGAAAACAGCAACAAGCAACAGTTAATAGTCAAGTTGAAGAATTGAATAATTTAATTACCGAAATTCAGGCTAAATTGGGTCAATTAGAAGAGAATTTAGGGGAAGAGAAAAAGAACCGAGATATAGCAGAAACAGAATTGCGATCGCTCTTATTGCGTCAACAACAATTACAATGGGAAATTGAGAAACTGCAAGAAACTCAACAAAAACGCCGGGAAGATTTAACAGCACTGCAAACCCAATTGCGAGATTTAGGTGCAGAATTACCCAGTCCTTTACCAGAAGTTCCCAATAAAGTTGATTTAGAAGACTTACAAAAAGAATTGCGGAGTTTAGGTAAACGTTTACAGGCAATGGAACCTGTAAATATGTTAGCTTTGGAAGAATACGATAAAGTCCAAGGTCGTCTCCAAGAACTTACCGAAAAATTAGAGACATTAGAAGGGGAACGGACAGAATTATTATTAAGAATTGAAAACTTTACCACCCTCCGTCAAAAAGCATTTAAAGAAGCATTCGACGCAGTAAATGAGAATTTCCAATCAATCTTTGCTATCCTTTCCGATGGTGACGGTTATTTACAACTAGATAATCCCGAAGATCCTTTTAACAGTGGCTTAAACCTAGTTGCACACCCCAAAGGAAAACCCGTCCAACGGCTTGCTTCTATGTCAGGGGGAGAGAAATCCTTAACTGCATTAAGTTTTATATTCTCCCTACAACGTTATCGTCCATCTCCATTTTACGCCTTTGACGAAGTGGATATGTTTCTAGATGGGTCAAATGTGGAACGATTAGCGAGAATGATTAAACAACAGGCGGAACAGGCACAGTTTATAGTTGTGAGTTTGCGCCGCCCGATGATAGAATCAGCACAGCGGACAATTGGTGTAACTCAAGCTAGAGGTGCTTACACTCAGGTTTTGGGTATTAAGTTGCAATCCTCTGATCATTGAAGCAGTCCGCAGAATTGTGTAAGATATATAATTGTGAAGCGATCGCTGTATAAAAAGCATTAAATTAGACAATATTGTGATATTTTGATTTTGAGTTGGGGGCGATCTGTTGCCGCTCAATTGCACCGTTATACCGACAGCAATGATTCCGTTTATTTGGAAAAAGAAATTATGAGTAATCAATCCCCCCTAGTACCAAGTATCACTATCGAAGGCGAGAGAAAAGCATTATTGACTGAAGTAACAAAATTGAAAAAAGAAAAAGTAAGTAAGTTGCGAACAGTTAACCAAGGCTGGAATATTGGTTTAACGGTGTCAAGTTTAACCTTAACTGCAATTACTACTATTCTAGGTGTTATTAAAGTTGAAGAAGAACATAAGAATTGGATTACATTTTTTGTTGTAACTGTTCACACTCCCCCACTAAAAAGGAATTAGGAAGTAACAGGGATAGGAG
>NZ_VIKX01000129.1 GCF_009711935.1 Dolichospermum sp. UHCC 0259
TCGCTGGTTTTGGTCTTAGCACACTCAAGCAATTATTTAGAATGAAATAGCCCTGGTTTGGATGCTGAGTTATCTGGTTTGGTGGAAAAGATTGCTAATATTCCTATTTCTGAACGCACTCAGTTACTTCTTTCTTTGGGTAATTTATCCCGTGAGGAATTGTTACAAAGATTGAGTAATGAGGAAGTTTAGGATATATTGTTTTAATGTGTTTTTTATATTTTTATATAGTCCTCAGATTAGAAATCTGGGGCTATACAGACAAAGCCTACCTGCGTAGGCTAATTTTATGGATAATTTTTATCAGATTAATCTTGAAAATATCTTGCTTTAATTTCTGGATGTTCTGCTAAGAAGCGTTCTATTTCTAAATATGACCATCGTTCTACTTCAAAACCTTTATCTTCCTTCAGAGTATCCAGTCTATCATGTAATGTTGCGTCAATTATGCCACTAGTAAGTATACAAAAACCTTCTGCATTATATTGATCTAACATATCACGAATATTTGGAACTTGTGAACTTCCAAGAGATCCCTTATCACTTTTTAATTTGCACTGAGCTATCCATTTGATAGATTTTTCATTAATATCTGTACGTTCAAATACAATATCTCGACCACCATCACGAGAGCGTGCTTTACCCATTTTATCTATATTAGTTAATTTTAAATTATGTTGTTTTATAAGAAGATCATAGCAAAGTAGTTCAAATTGATCATCATTAAGTTGAGTCCAATCACATGATATATCAGAAAATTTTGCTCCATCTCTTTTAGTATCATTTAGGTTTGCTCCAGATATATTTGCATATCGTAAATCCGCATTACTTAAATCTGCTCCCTGAAGATTCGCTTTTATTAAATTAGCTTCTTGTAGGTTTACTCCAGTTAGATTTGCACCAGTTAAATTTGCACCACGCAAATCAGCAGAATGTAAATTTGAATTGCTAAAATCAGTATGAGTTAAATTTAAATTAGCCAATTTTGCATTTTTTAGATAACTATTACTTAAATCAATGCATGCTAACTCATATTTTGAAAAATGATTTTGTGTTTCAGATAAGCTAATTTGATGTTTATCTTGTTGATTTATTTGAGCCAAATTTTCTTTATTAAGAATTTTCCAAACAATAGTCCATTTATGAGTTATTTCTTTTTTTATATCAATTATAGTTCCAGTCAGATTAGCCAAATTCAAATTAGCATTTTTTAAGTCAGCACCACTCAAATCAGCATTCTCTAAATTAGCACCACTCAAATTAGCATTATCTAAAGTAGCATCACTCAAATCAGCATTCTCTAAATTAGCACCACTCAAATTAGCATTATCTAAAGTAGCATCACTCAAATCAGCATTCTCTAAATTAGCACCACTCAAATTAGCATTATCTAAAGTAGCATCACTAAAATCGGCATCCTTTAAATTAGCATTACTCAAATCAGCTTGATTGAGAAAAGCTTTATTTAATTGAGCATGACTCAAATCAGCATTTCTAAGGTTAGCATTACTGAAATTAGCTTGATTAAGATTTGCCCAATCTAGATGGGTGTTACTTAAATTAGCATAGCTTAGGTTTACTCCTTCAAGCTCGGCACTACTTAAATAAGCATCGCTGAAGTTGAAATGACTAAAATTTTGTAACTGTTCACACTCCCCCACTAAAAAGGAATTAGGAAGTAACAGGGATAGGAG
>NZ_VIKX01000012.1 GCF_009711935.1 Dolichospermum sp. UHCC 0259
GGCTTTGGTAGCTATTTCTATGGGTAAAGTTGAAAATCCCCACCTGTCCCAAAGAGTAGATGCAATGCTAGTCAAGGCTTTGGATGTGTTTCTTAAAGACGCAGATATGATTGCTCGCTATAACCGTGCATTTGAAATGGGTTGGTTGTCAGCAGAATGGCAGGAAATCCCCACGCTACCGGATTTTGTCAAGTTTTGCACCAGAGAACGTCTGAATTTGAGGTCTTTTGAGGAGATTGACCGACAGGCACTGAATCAAATTCAAAATCAGGTGAGTGCATTACTGGCATCGAGGTTGGGGAAAGCGATCGCTCGTCCGAGTACATTTTCCCCTGAACCTGCAATTAAATTCTTTGCTCTGAGCGGATTAACTAACGAACAGGATGCGTATTTGATGGCGATTAATGCCCATACTG
>NZ_VIKX01000130.1 GCF_009711935.1 Dolichospermum sp. UHCC 0259
CCTATCCCTGTTACTTCCTAATTCCTTTTTAGTGGGGGAGTGTGAACAGTTACTTACGTGATTATATTCGTGATTGGAGGTTTTATAGTTCTTTCAACATAGCAAATCAGAAAATTCGTCAATCAGTTTCCATTGAACAAGAACCAATTTTACATGAAAATGCAGGTAATTTAAGTTCAGTTCTTTTTTCCTTAATGACTGAACATAGAACAGCATTTGACGAACTACAACAACATTTACGTTCTGTAATTCCTGGTTTTAAAGGATTAACAGTAAAAGCACGTGGTGGACCTGGAGAAGTGATCGCTTTTTGGCAAGAATCAGGTGTTGATGATGAGTTAAGTCTTGCTGATTTATCAGATGGAATTTTGCGTTTAATTTGCTGGATTTGTTTATGTGTACACCCAAATCCACCATCTTTAATTTGTATTGATGAACCAGACCAAGGTGTTCATCCTCGGACATTACCTGTTCTTGCTGCTTTATTTGAAAAAGCCTCTGAACGCACACAAATTTTATTAGCAACTCACTCATCTTATTTCCTAACACAGTTTGATATTTCGCAAATTGCTGTACTCAGAAAAGAAAATGGGGAAGCAAAATTTATTAAACCTGGTAATTCTCAAGTTCTCAAAGATATGCTTAATGATTTTGGTGCAGATGAAATAGAACAATTACACCGCAGTGATGAATTAGAGGGACTTCCATGAAAGTTGAAATTTATGTAGAAGGGACAAATATTCCCCCGAAAGATATTGTAGAAAAAAATTTTCGAGAATGTGGTAAAAAATATAAAGGTTCTGTGGATGCACGCAGAATATTAGAAAGTGCAAGTTATCAAGATATAGCTGAATTATGTCCGCAAGCTTTCAGACCGTTTGTAGAGTTTTTAGAAAACCTTTAAAGTAGGAAAAAATTATGATACCTGGAGAAATTATTACCCCAGCAGGAGAAATCGAATTAAATGCAGGTCGTCCCACGACTAAAATAATAGTAGCAAATACAGGAGACAGACCCATTCAAATAGGATCACATTTTCACTTTTATGAAGTCAATACCACTTTAAACTTCGACAGAGAAAAAACACGAGGAATGAGATTAGATATTCCTGCCGGCACAGCCGTCAGATTTGAACCAGGAGACGAAAAAGAAGTTACTCTAGTCCCTCTCGTTGGTACACGCCAAATCTACGGATTCAACAACAAAATTGACGGAAACCTCTAAATTTCTCACCGTGTCTCTGCGCCTGAAGCGTGATAAAAAAAGGATAAAAATATGCCCTACAAAATGAACCGCCAAGCCTACGCCGATACCTTCGGACCAACAGTAGGAGACAGAATTAGATTAGCCGACACCGAACTATTTATAGAAGTAGAAAGAGACTTCACAACCTATGGTGATGAAGTTAAATTTGGTGGCGGAAAAGTCATTAGAGATGGGATGGGACAATCACCTATTTCTAATAGTGATGGTGCAGTAGATTTAGTGATTACAAATGCTTTAATTCTCGATTGGTGGGGAATTGTTAAAGCAGATATTGGCATTAAAGACGGCAAAATTTACAAAATTGGTAAAGCCGGCAATCCCTATATTCAAGACAATATAGATATCATTATTGGACCAGGAACAGAAGCTTTAGCCGGTGAGGGAATGATTCTCACTGCGGGGGGAATAGATACCCACATCCATTTTATCTGTCCTCAACAAATTGAAGTCGCTATTGCTTCCGGTATTACTACCATGATTGGTGGTGGTACAGGTCCAGCTACGGGAACAAATGCCACAACTTGTACCCCTGGTCCCTGGAATATGTACCGAATGTTGCAAGCTGCGGACGCATTCCCTGTTAACTTAGGATTTTTAGGAAAAGGTAATACCAGTCAACCTCAAGGACTAATAGAACAAATTGAAGCCGGGGCTATGGGATTGAAACTCCATGAAGATTGGGGAACAAATCCTGCTACAATTGATACTTGTTTGACCGTCGCTGATGAATATGATGTACAAGTAGCAATTCACACTGATACTTTAAATGAAGCTGGCTTTGTGGAAGATACAATTGCCGCTTTTAAACATCGTGCTATTCACACCTACCATACGGAAGGGGCTGGAGGTGGTCATGCACCGGATATTATCAAGGTTTGTGGACAAAGTAACGTTTTACCATCTTCTACTAATCCTACCCGTCCTTATACTGTTAACACTCTAGATGAACATTTAGATATGTTGATGGTGTGTCATCACTTAGATGCAGCTATTCCCGAAGATGTATCTTTTGCCGAATCCCGTATCCGTAGAGAAACGATCGCTGCGGAAGATATTCTTCATGATTTAGGCGCGTTTAGTATGATTGCTTCCGACTCCCAAGCAATGGGGCGGGTCGGTGAGGTGATAATTAGAACTTGGCAAACGGCACATAAAATGAAGGTGCAACGGGGAAGCCTTGCTGGTGATAGTCATGCCGATAATTTACGAGCTAAACGTTATGTTGCTAAATATACAATCAATCCGGCCATCACTCATGGTATTTCTGAATATGTGGGGTCAGTAGAAGCAGGAAAATTAGCGGATTTGTGTTTGTGGAGACCTGCTTTTTTTGGTGTTAAACCAGAAATTGTAATTAAGGGCGGTATGATTGCTTGGTCACAGATGGGTGATGCTAATGCTAGTATTCCTACACCTCAACCTGTATATATGCGACCGATGTTTGGTAGTTTTGCTGGTGCTAGAAATGCAACATCATTAACTTTTGTGTCTCAAGCGGCTTTGTCCAGAGGAATTCCTCAACAATTAGAATTAGGGAAGTTAGCGATCGCAGTTTCAGGAACTCGTCAAATTACTAAGCGAGACATGAAATTAAATGATGCTTTACCCAAAATTGAAGTAGACCCAGAAACCTACGAAGTTCGTGCAGACGGTGAATTATTAACTTGTGAACCAGCAACCGTTTTACCAATGGCACAAAGATACTTTCTGTTTTAGAAACCCTCCAGATTGAGAATTATTTTTTTTATTTCCCCAATTTTGAGTTCCTAATCAACATTTAAGATATCACCGCTGATAATTTAGCAAGAGGATTTGTATTAAAAAACTGAGGAATTAAAAGTGAATATACTGGAATTTTCCTTGCTGGTTTGGCTAGGATCATTTAGTGCCGGGTTAGTTGGAGCATTAACTGGCTTAGGTGGTGGAGTTGTCATAGTTCCATTATTAACTTCCGTATTTGGAGTTGATATTCGCTATGCCATTGGTGCATCATTAGTATCAGTTATTGCTACATCACTAGGTTCAGCTTCTACTTACATTAACAAAGGCTACGCTAATCTGCGTTTGGGAATGTTTCTGGAGGTAGCCACAACTATTGGCGCTATTATTGGTGCTTTACTAGCAACTCATATCACCGTAAAAATACTCTCTTTAATTCTGGCGATTGTGCTAATTTATTCAGCATATTTGTCTCAACGACCCAGACCAGAACAAGCAGAAATTGGTTTACCAGACCCTTTAGCAGAATATCTCCAGCTTAATGGTACTTATCCCACCGCTGATGGTGTCGTCTCCTACCAAGTTCAATCCTTACCGGCTGGATTTAGCATTATGGTAGTAGCAGGAGTGCTTTCTGGTTTACTGGGGATTGGTTCGGGAGCATTCAAGGTATTGGCAATGGATCAGGCTATGCGCCTCCCGTTTAAAGTTTCCACGACCACCAGCAATTTCATGATTGGTGTCACAGCCGCAGCTTCAACAGGTGTTTATTTAACAAGAGGATATATAGATCCAGGTTTATCTATGCCCGTCATGTTAGGAGTGTTACCAGGTGCTTTTTTGGGAGCGAGAATCTTAATCGGCGCAAAAACCCAAATTTTGAGAATTATTTTCAGCCTTGTATTAGTAGTAATGGCGTTAAAAATGATCTATAACAGTCTAATAGGAGGACTGTAATTATGTATAAATTAAATTCTGGTTTTCGTTGGACTTGTACAACGCCGATAGAAACAGAAGTTGGAACTTTCACTTGTGACTTGAAAGAACAAAATTCTCATATTCAAGAGTTAGAAGAACAGCGACTTAATCAGGGAATACAAATAAATTATCAGAGTGAAATTGCTAGTCATCTAATACTGACGAAAGCAGCTAATGAAAAACAATTAGAATATTTACTCAGTAATTTGCTTAAATATGGAGTTTTAAGTGCTAGTTCTATAGTATTATTCGGTGGAATTTTATACTTAATTAATCATGGTTTTGAGCCTGCTAAATATCAAGTATTTATAGGTACACCATCTCAGTTTCGCTCTCCTATTGGTATAGTGAATGCGGTTTTAGCCGGTAGTCGCCAGGGAATTATTCAACTAGGACTGTTATTGCTAATTGCTATCCCTATTTTACGGGTGATCATTTCTTGTTTAACTTTTCTTTTACAACGTAATTTTATCTATGTCATCATTACATTATTAGTGTTTACTAGTTTGATGTATAGTCTGGTGGGAGCATATTACTAAGAGGGTGTTTGCAAAGTTAGAAGTTGAGTAAAAAAAGCTCTCCTGTCAAAGATATGGGAACTAAGGTTTCTTGATTGACGACTATTTGGGCTGATGGTGGGTTTGATGGTCCATCCTTGGCGATTGGCATAAATTTTGACTCCTCAAAACTTTTCAAACACCCTCTTATAGCGATCGCTATTTTATTAGCTAGAGTAACTTAAATTTTGCAAAACTTCAGATATCTACAGTATTTATTTTTACAAATCATGTTGTCATTATTTGCTGCTCTGACCTATTGCCACAGATTATAAAAGAAATTAATTTATCTAAACCCACATTCCGCAGATGTGATTCAAGTTATTGACAATGGAATTGCAATTGTCCCTGTAGTTAGTGGTTATCGCAATTTAGAATCTTTATTTGCAAAATTGGATGAATAAAAGAATAAAGTTTAATTAATTGGTAAGTCACGCAGATAGTAGAATTTATCTGTTTTCCAGTCGTTGCCTTTTTCTCTTCCTAAGTAACCTGTTAATGGTGATGATAGTTCTATTAAAATTTCATACATTTCTCCTGGTTTTAATGGTTGTGGTGGATTAGAAACATCATAAGCACCATCAATATACTCAATTCCCACTTTTTTGTCAGCTTTTTTAATTAATTGCACTAAATGCGATCGCAATTTAATCTCTTTTTCAATTTTATCAATATATTCATTGATTTTATCGTCTGCTAAACCATAGGGTGCTTGTTGTAAACACTCTTTAAGTTCTAACAAGTTGACTGAATTTTTATAGTGTGTTTGCAGTTCAACAAGTTTTTGTAAGGTTTCAGGGGTAATCACATTCATTTCGTTTTGGGTAGCTGTTCTTAAAGCGTAATTATTTAGTTCTCCAGCGGCGACAATTAATTTAATTGCCTTTTCATACTGAAATTTACCCAGATGGTTCATGCCTATTTTTAGTAATTGTGCAGGTGTACCATCTGAAACTTTTTCAGTTTTAGTTGCTTTACATTCTCCAACTATAGCGTAAGGAGTTTCTGTATAAAAATCCATTCCTCCAGCCCCACCAGTCGCATCTGGGTTAAGACTAGAACCTGTAAAACCTAATTTTTTTAATCCTCGTCTCACTAATTTTTCAAATTCGTTACCATCACTAGAATTACCTACATTAGCAATTGTTTTTATCCAAGTTAAATCAGCATCTATCTTATTTATAGTTGGTGCATTACCCCAACCTAAAAAGATTTTGATGTCATTTTCTAATTGTTGTGCTGCTGGGTTATTATTAGCTATTTGTGATAATGCACTTTGTAATTCTTCCAGTTCAGGATTTAGAGAAAGTTCTCGTTTTTCTAGTTGTTGTTTGCGTTGAATAAATACCTGATCACTTAATACAGGTTTATCTTCAGAACCAGAAATATTAGGTAAACCGACAAATTTACCTAACTTATCTTGAATATTTGAATTAACTAGAACTTCAAAAGGTTCAGATAAATGATAAACGCGCAAATAAGCCAGAAAAATATTTTGATGTTTCTGTATTATTTTCTCGAATGTTTCTAAATTCCAGATTGTTAATTGAGATAAAACGTCTAGTGGTTCAGTTCTATCTAGAATTTCGCACAGTTCACATTTAGCCCAAACTTTAATTGAAAGTACATTTACTGAAGTATCAACAGGATAAAGAGTAAATCTTTGCCCAGGACGAATAAACATCCTGGGTAAAGCTGCAATTGTGCGTCCTTGTATTAAGGCTTCAATATCAGGTACAGATAAACACAATGCTGTTGGAAGTGAAAATGATTGATTCATTTTTATTTAATTAAAAGTCAAGCTCAATATTATCGGTATTATCAGCACTTTGAGGAATAGTAATAGGTAATCCATCATCAGTTAAATTACTTGGTTCTTGTCCTGAAGGATCACTTAAAATTTCTCTGATTAAGGGATTATTAATTACTAATTGTGTTTTCTCCAGAAAATCAAAAATTTGTTCATCTTTCAATTCATAACTATTTTGATTCTCAAAAACAAACCAGATAGCTAAGAGAGGTTTAATATCTTGTTTTTGTAACCCAACCCATTCTCCACCTTTTTCTGTTAATAGTTTTCTCAAAAGTTCTCTAGCTTGAGTTGCGCCTTGAGTAATATTTTTAGAACGAACCAAACAACCGCGAGTTATATCAAATTTCTTGTAATCAATTAGTCGTTTCAATGCTGCACCTATAAATCTACCATCTTGCTGAACTACACTTACTCCTATTTTTACTTTTTTCTTATTACCAACGATTTTGAAATTAATATATCCTTGATCTGCTGTACTAGCTACTATTTCTTCTACTGATTGAATTGATACGCCTTCTAAAGTTTTACCTACTAAGCTAGTAAAAGCTACCCAAATAGAATTGATAATAGCTATTTCATCTTCCATTAATGAATCAATAGAAGCTTCTACATTAGCTAACTCGCTTTGGTAGTATGGTTTAACTGTATGAAGAGTTGTGGATGTCCAACTATTGGTGGAATTTATTTCTGGTTCTGTTGGCTGGTCATCAATAATAATTGATGGAGGAATAAAATTATCAGCACACCATTTTAAAACCGATCTCACCGTAGGTTTTCCTTTACCAAGTTCTCTCAACTTATTTTCATCAAATGGATAAAGAGGATGAGGAGGTGTTTGTTGATGTTCCTGATAAAATTCTTGTAACCATCTTTGAACAAGAGCAACAATATCATCAGAATTGAGATATTTTAATTCAATTGGTTGTCTATCAGATTTGTCACTAACTAATCTATCAATTACTGCTTCAGCTTGTGGTAAATAAGTGATTTGATCACGCCATGTTTCAGGATACATTGCTAATACCAAAAGACCTTTATCAAGGTTGTTATATAAGTCCTTGACTAAATTAGCGATAATCTGCGCTGCGGTAAATCCATTATCAGCAATGTCGGCAATATCCAATTCATCAAAGCAAATTACAGGAACTCTATAATCACTAATAATATCAAGAATTTGGCGAATATTACTTAATGCTTGACTTTCTTTGTTGCCACTTTGAATATTTGGTAATCCCATCATTTTAGCAGTTTCTTCTGGTAATTTTTGTCCCGAAAGCCAAAAATTTGCAGCATTAGCATGGTTTGAAGAAAGCGTCCACAAGATTGCTTGAATTATATAGAGATTAGTAATATTAGGCTTTTTTTGTTCAATACGACTTCTTAATGTCTCAATTACTGCCGTAACTGAATTTTGTTTTAACAAAGATTGTTTTAATAAATGCGGGAATACGTTACTAATATATTGTTCAGTAGTATATTTCCACTCCATTACTTCATTAATCAATGCTGCTGCTATTTCTTGACATGGCATTACATTAGTTCTAATAAATGCTCTTAAACTAGAAGTAACACTTTGCAAGAATTGATGTTGAATTTGATTCAAGTTATCATATTTACTCATGTAAATAAATAAGTTGTCTTCTCTTGTTTGTAATTGATGACGTATTCTACTAATAACATGGCTTTTCCCTAGTCCTTTTTCCGCAGTAATTGTAATACCTACTGTCTGACGTTGACCTTTATTAATTTTTTCAATTGCATCAAATACAGCATTAGAAGCATGAGCATTAATTGAAGGAACATCAGGAAAACTTTTACCCCATATTTGCTGAGGTCTAACTACAATATGTCCTGCAAATGGGTTGTGAGTCTTAATTAGTTGATCCATGTTAGATGTGTTAGTAGTCATAATATTGTAAGGTTAGTGTGTAAAGATTTCAATGATATTTAAGCTTTCAAAAGTCTTGCATAACAACGTAAACCATCTAATTCTGTAGTAACAGAATCTTCGATTTTGTCTGATGCGCTGTCTTCTACACTCCCTCCTTGAAGTTGGAAAATATCATCAGCTTGCATTTCTAATAGAAAATCATTGAATTTTGTTCGATTAACTCGTTCTCCTATTACTCTTCTAATCCGATAAATAGGTACTAAATTATTAAAGTTGTGTTCATAGTTTAACTTGTTATAAACATCCAACGCAACAGATTTAAACTCCTCATAAGAATCAATCACCCCACCACCAGACACAACCGGCGCAGCAACCACAACATCAATATGACCTATCCAGCGCAACAACGCATTAGCTGCCCAAGTCCCCACAATAGTCCCCTCAAACTTAAAATCACTACTACGCAAACCCGCACCCAATACATCTAAACCTATTGGTGATATGAGAGTATAACCAGTCCTAGAAACAGTAACAGCCCCCTGTTCCTGCAAATCCTCTAAAATGCCTTTATAGTCCGCCATTTTCTGACCCTTAGCCACTATCCGCTTCGTCAGCAAACCTTTTTTCACTTCTTGTTGGCTTGCTCCTAAATCCCACAACGCAAGCAGCAAGCGAGTTTTAGCATATAAAGTCTGTAAATTGTTTTGTTCAGCGGTCATATTCAGTATCCTATTTAACTAAAAAGATATTAAAAGTATTTTATTTGTTACTTGAACAAAGATCAAACAATATTGACTATTTTGATGTAAATAAGACAAAAATCAATATTTATGACTTATGCCGCAAATACCCTGAGTAAGGGTAAAGCATGAGCTAAACCCCTAAATTTATCCTCATGATTGGGATATTTTTTGAGTTATACTCAACACGGCTTAATTACTTGATTTTATGGGTAGGGGTTTAGCACTGCTAAACCCCTACAAATCTGGGGTTTTCGTGATTTTACAAAAGTCCATGTCTCAACCGTTTTTAGTATATAAGTCCCTAATTGCATATTTCCTCAGAGGTAAGTAAGTAATCTGCGCTTATATCAGCAGCAAGATGGAAGACTGAAAAAAATAGTTCATGATTACATACAAATACTATATCCGTGCTTTTCTAGGTACGAAAAAATAACCAAAGGCTCAACTCTACCTTGGCATTTGTACGGAGATTAAAAAGTTGTAAATAATGGAAATAAAGAATGAAGACTATATATAAAGAGCGTAAATTTGGCTTACGCGTGCAAGCAATCTTGCTGTCAACATTACTCTCAGTTCTTTTATTAACAGGTTGTGGCGGTGGTTCTCGCAACGCATCAGTACCACCACCTATTGATGATACAGCAGGTAGAAACATGAGCGATCGCTCTCTAGTTAATCAACCCGAAGCTCAAAAAGGATTATCCACAGGTCAGAAAGTGGCACTTTTGGGGGGAGCAGCAGCCCTTTACTATATCTACAACAAACAAAAAAACGCTCAAGGAGAGGGAGAAAAAGGTAAATATTACCTCTCGAAAAATGGGCGCGTATATAGTGTGTTAATTCTGTGAATCCTTTAC
>NZ_VIKX01000131.1 GCF_009711935.1 Dolichospermum sp. UHCC 0259
CTCCTATCCCTGTTACTTCCTAATTCCTTTTTAGTGGGGGAGTGTGAACAGTTACGGTTCAACAACCAATATTAATATTAATGGTTGGATTAAAAGAGTTGAACCAAGTCTTCAACTTGTACAACAGTTAAAGCAAACTATTCCTCAAAAACAATATGTTTTCTATGCGAAAAATAATATCTGGTATGAAACTTTAAGTAAGTTGGCGGAAAATCGCACTATTTATCAGCAGGAGTGGAGTGATATTTTATCGCTGTTTGGTTTGAATGAATTCACGGAAGCTTCTATTTCTCAACTCAAGCAGCAAGAGTAATTTAAGGAAGATGTGAAAATTATTTCCAAGAAGTGTTACAGACGATGTATGATCTAAGAAGTGAACATTAAAACAAGGGTGGGTTGCCTATCAATTATTTCATTTATTACAATTTTGATTACTCATTTTTTGATCCACATAATTTATTTACCAGTGTAGTCCAGATGGAAACTATTAAGCAGTTAAGTTTATTCTCTGAAATTGAAGATATAAATAGTAAAAACAGTAAAAACGAAATCGAAAATTGGGGTACATTTAAGGATAGTTTAAAAGCACCTGTCCATCGTTGGTTCACTTATCCTGCTGGCTTTTCTTATAAAGCTGTTATTCATTCAATAGAACGTTTTGGGATTACGTCAGATATGGTTGTTTATGATCCATTTATGGGATCTGGTACTACAAATTTAACTTGTAAAAGCTTGGCAATCTCTTCATTTGGTGTAGAAGCTCATCCCTTTGTATACAAAATTGCGAAAGCAAAAATGAACTGGGAAATAAATTATCAAGAAGCTGTAATCTTTATAAAGAAGGTAGAAAATATCTTTATCAAAAAATTAGATGAAACCATAAATCAACAAGAATTTAGTATTGAAAATTGTTTTCCTGAATTGGTGATTAAATGCTACTCAAAAAATACTATTGAAAAACTCTATATACTCAAGAATATTTTGGAAGCTGAAGGACTATCAGAACCAGTATTCGATTTTTTCTATGTGGTTATTACTGCACTGCTTAGAGATGTATCTAGCGCAGCTACAGGATGGCCTTACATAGCACCTAAAAAGTTGAAACCAACTTCTGCCGATAAAGAAGTTTTGGTTGAGTTCATGAAGCTATCATATCAAATGCTAAAAGATATTAAAAATATCAAACAAGGCTCATCTGAAAATCATCAAAAATCAACGCATAACCTTTTCAATGCAGATTCAAGAAATACAGAAATGTTTATTAAAAATCAATCTGTAGATTATGTATTCACTTCACCTCCTTATCTAAATAACTTTGATTATTCAGATAGAACAAGATTAGAACTATATTTTTGGGGTGATGCTAAGAATTGGAAAGAGATATCAGATAATTTTCGCACGAAGTTAATAACATCAGCAACCACTCAAGTATTACGAGGCGATTCTCGGTACATTTTGTTAGATGACTTCAGAAAAGAATGTGATGAAATTACTAATTTTATCCAAACTTCTGCCCATAAACTTGCTGAATTAAGAAAAATTAAAGGCGGAAAAAAGAGTTATGATCTCATGTTAATTGGATATTTTAATGATATGTATAAAATCCTTAAAGATGTTTACAGAGTTTTAAAACCTAATACTAAAGCATTATTTGTATTGGGAGATTCAGCCCCCTATGGTATACATATTCCTACCGATAAATTAATTGGTGAAATCGGAGTTTGCATTGGTTTTAATAACTATAAAATGGAGGTATTGAGGCAGGGCTATTTCATTCTAAAAGAGAGGATAAAATGGTAGAGATATCTAGGCATCT
>NZ_VIKX01000132.1 GCF_009711935.1 Dolichospermum sp. UHCC 0259
CCTACTTCTACCTACCCTATAAACTCTCGAAAGTGGGGGGAGAGTGAAAAACTACCTGTAAAAGGTAATTTTGAGTTTCGTAAAGTGATTTATCTTTAAAAAGCACTAATAACCTGAGTTTTGCATAAGGGAGCTTATTTTAAATAACAGCAGGTATAGAGAAGTGTCGGTTTAAAGAAGGTTTCTTCTCCCTTTGATGATTACTTTCCCTTTGGGATTTATTGAAACAAATAGTGACTAATACATAAAAAATATTAAATATATTATATGCTACAAACTTTGGCTGTAGTAGTTTTTATGCTGTTGCTGAATTGATTGTTCTAACTCATGAGTTAGTTGAACTGTTTGATAAGCAGAAACAACCTGTTGGGTTGCATTTGTCATTCTCTGTTGATTTTGCTCAATAATTACTGATGGAAGTGTCTCTTGAGGATGTTCAGTTTTGATTTTTTCAGATTCTTCTTTAGCTAACACATACTCAACCTGTGCTTGACGAGCTTCTTTTAGGTCATTTCTGTTTATTAAGGTTTTATTAAACTCATCCTCAAAAGCTTTTTTTACTTGAGGAGAATCAAGCCCGTACGAATTTACTAGGTTTTGTCTTTCTTGCATGGAATGCCTAAAATCAGGGTCGAATTTATCTGGGAAAGTTGCTAAAAGCTCCCCTTCTCTCTTTGCTACACTTATATATGTGCCATCTAATTCTTTTAATTCTTCAGCACGAACTAGCCATGCTTCCTTGTAACGTTCATTATCGATAAGTTGAGCTTGTTGCTGTTTACACACCTCATTTTCAATTTGCTCACGTTTCGCACTTTCATAGGCACGCCTCTCTTTTTCGTATTTAGAAATCTGTTCCTCTATTTCGTTATTTTTCTCGGTTACAGAAACCTTTTCTTGCTCTTTTTGTTGTTGTATTGTTTGTAACTGTTCTTCTTGTAATTTTTGCTTTGGAAGTGCCTCGCTAACTTGATCCCACCTTCCCAAATTATGTTTATCCTTTTCGGCAACAAAAAATTGTGTTCCACCTCCATAATTAAGCTCTTTGGCTTCTGACCAGTTTTCGATATCTGCACTAGTAGACTTAAGAGCTTTAAATTCATTTTTTGTCACGTAAATTTCAAGTACACGATTTTGATTACCCAAATAATCGCCTTGAATACCTAATTCTGACTTATGCGAATCTTGAGTAAAATAATAACCAACTTTTCCATCTTCATTTGCCTTCGGATATTGATATTGATAAAAAACTTCACCAGCTTTAATTGGTTCAACACTTACATCTCTGTTGAAATTAATTCCTTTCATTTCTTGCAAGGCTTTATCGTGATCATAACCTCCGTATTCCTTGTCTGTATAAAATTTATAAGCAGTATTAAATCTGTCTCTAACGCTTGGATCTGGGTGATTTTGTAAGTGTTTTTGCCAATTATTCTCAAATTGTGCTTGATTGTAATTATGTGCAGCCATGATTAAATCTCCATTAGAGCCGCTCTATCTTACATTACCAGTTGTCCGGTAACAATAATATTATGTTGATATATTTTGGTAGTTATTCACTCCCCCCTCTAAAATTATCGAAACCCTTGATCTCTCGTTAAAGATAAGGGGGAGTGTGAACAGTTACACCGCTGTTACCGTTAAAGTACATGACTCATAATAGATATTGATGCAAAATTCATCTTTAAATATTAAACACTAAAATCATTACCATCTTGATTGATAACTAATCTTAAAATTGATAAACCTAAAATAATTAAAAATAGCACCAAACCAATAGTACAAGCATAGCTAATTTCTAAATTACCAAATGCTTGTTCATACAAATAATAAACAATAGTCTTAGAACTATTGAGTGGTCCGCCTTGAGTCATAATATAAACTTCTTCAAAAACTTTAGTTGCCGAAATCGCCGAAATTACAGCCACTAAAGCTAAATAGGGTTGCATTAATGGTAAGGTAATATCCCAATGTTTACGCACACTATCTGAACCATCAATAGCCGCAGCTTCATAAATATCAGCGGGAATGGCTTGTAATCCAGCTAAATAAATTACCATATAATAGCCTAAGCCTTTCCAAATCGTTACAGCCATAATACTAGCTAAGGAAATGGGAACAATTCCCAATATCTTCTCAGGACTTGTTAACCAGGGAATTCCGTCGGGAACAATCCCTACAGTTTTGAGAATTTGATTCAGCAATCCATTTTCTGCGTATAACCATTTCCAAGCTATTCCAGCGACTACCATAGAAATTACAACGGGGGTATAATATGCCGTTCTAAACCAATTCATTCCCCGCAGTTTTTGATTCACTAAAATTGCTAAAGCTAAGGGTAAAAATACTAAAATAGGAACAACACCAATTAAATAAATAAATGTATTTTGTAATGTTTGCCAAAAAATCGGATCTTTCGATAAACGCAGGAAATTTTTCAAGCCAATCCATTGAGGAGGATCTCCTATATTCTCATAGTTGGTAAAACTGAGATAAAAGGCTTGAACTGCTGGCCAAAAAACAGTTAATATTAAGATAATTAAGGCAGGTAATAAAAACAAATATGGTGTAATTTTGTGTTTAATTAAAATCCATTGTTTTGATGTTAATTGAGACATATTATAGCACTTCCATAAAACTAATATTTAATTTGGGAATTGGTTAAATAATCCTCTTCCCTATTTTTAGAAAAATTACAGCAAATTGCAGATCAATGAGGCAGTTTTACTCCTGACTCCTGACTCCTGACTCCTGACTCCTGACTTCTGTTCTATGATTCTGGTTCAACTGTCTCATGTTTACTAATTTTCACCTGTTCTAATAAGCGAGGCATCCAAGGTAAAGCTAGAAAAATTCCTGATAAAACTAATAGAAATACAGAAAGTCCAAAAAGTTGATCACGGGAAATTTCTAAGACACCACGTAAAATTACTTCTCTTAAAGCCGAAACAATCGTAATTTCTACGGCTGCACCTACGGATATACTGCGTTCTTGGAGGTAATCAACTAACAACCGAAACAGTTCTACTAATATCAAAATAAACAGAATATCAGATGTGACTTGTCGTAGATCTAATGGACGTAAAAACGATAAAAACATATCTCCTAATCGAATGAGCATGACACAAAACAAACTCACGCAAAGGGAGATTACAATAATATCTTGAAAAAGTTCTAAGTTACGAACAATTCTATCTCGTCTAAACCAATTATTGACTTCTATAATTATCCGCTGTGGCATGGTATTTCCTAAAAAAGATCAATACATCTACAGCAGGAGTCAGAATTCACCGAGTCAAACTGGTTTGCTGTCTGACTTTGAATTTAGATCCTGTACTTCATTAATCTGCTGTATTTTAATAATTAACCATTAAACAGATTTTAATAAAGTAAATAGAGACACAAGCCGTAATTAGGAACTACCCAATTAAAACATATTATTACAGCACGGTATAAATATACAAAAAACAAGGCGTGAAACTTATTAATTTTTGTTTCACGCCCCATCTTTTATTTAAACTCCCCAGGCCGGATTCGAACCAGCGACCAATCGATTAACAGTCGATCGCTCTACCACTGAGCTACTGAGGAACGCTCTTCACTTTAGCTATAATAAACCTAAATCCAAATTAATGCAAGGGGTTTTAGAAAAATTTTTAAACTTTTTTGTTGTTGCTGCTGAAATTTCCCGCTTTGAATACCCCAAATCCCTTCCAGCAGCTACATTCAGAAATTTACGAATGCCGCAATTATAGTCGCATCCGCAATTCCGTCAGCCGTTGTCTGGCTTGAGGATCAATTCCATTCACCAAGAATCTACTTTTCGGTTGTTTTTGCGACTGATATCTATGGCGCATTCGACAAACAGTAGTTTCTACTTCGCCACATAGTTGATGTGCTGACAACCATTCAGCGCCATATCCCAGGACTGTTAACTGCTGCGCTCGATCTGATGTAGCGACAATCATGCGGGAAACCAAACATTGGGCTATTTGGTGACGGAGAGACGCACAGGTTTTTTCTATATATGTGTCTGCGGTCTGACCAAAATCCGTATAATGTACTGTTAAAAAATTTGTAATAGTTTCTCTGTTACTAGGAGTATTTTGATATTGAGCATCAAACACTACCTGAGTTTCATAACCTTGGAAAGCACTATAATTAGTCATTGCTTCCACTAATTCGCCCCGTGCAGCCTCAAGTCCGGCATGATCACGGGTTTTTATCAAGCAAGGCCAAGTGCCTATAATATTGTAACCGTCTACTAAGAGAACGGCCGGGACTATGGAACGAGACATGGTTTTTAATCACAATTATCTAGAGTTAACAAAAATCATTCATAAGACTTATAGTAAATGAAGCATTGCTTGTAACCCCATATTACAAGAAATAAAAACTTCCTCTTTTAATCAAATTTAGACCCTACGATAGAAGCTATGATTTTGAAAAAGCCTCTAAAAATCAGGTTTACTGAATTTGTTTTCTATAAAAAAATATTTTTCTCTGTCTGTAAAATTTTATGTTTCGGGCTAAAAGGCTTTTTGAATAGCAGTTTGACCGCTTTTTCACAAAGGTTAGTTTTTAAGAGTAATTAACCGCAGATAAACGCGGATGAACGCAGATTTGATTATTTTGGGCGAGGAGACCCCGCCCCTACTTCTGAATTTTGCTGGATTTGGCTTGAAATGTCACAATTTTCCAAGGTTGAATATTTTTATTTACTTGATTTATTTCGGAAAGTTTGATATTATTTTCTAATAAGTCTATTGGTTTTTCTAAATTTAGAATTTCGCTTTGCAAAGATAATTCTGTTGTTTGTCCATGACATTCATAAAAGCGAAGAATAAACTTTTCTGGATCGTTTTCACTGGGTTTGAGTGCCATTAAGATTAAATTATTTGCTGATAAAGATAGAAAACTTTGGCTTTGATAAGGGTTTAATCTAGATTGATAATTGACTGGATTTACTAATACTTGCAAAGGAACATTCAACTCATAACCACGTTTGACGGTTTCTGCTTCTTCCCAACTGTTTAAATGAGGATACAAGCTGTAGGTAAATTCGTGTATCCCTTTATCTGCTTGAGAGTCTGTCCAATGGGAACTTCTGAGGAGAGTCAGCCGCAGTTGGTTAGGTTGGGCATCGTAACCATATTTACAATCATTGAGGAGACTAACTCCGTATTTTCCGCTTTTTGTATCTGTGGTTAAATCTGCCCAATGTAATGCGGGGACTTCCCATTTTGCCTTTTCGGCGGGTGTTTGGGGATTTGTAGGACGACGAATAGCGCCGCAGGGGATTTCATAAGTGGCAAATTCGGCTTGGAGGTTGAGAGGAAAGGCTGTTTTCACTAATACTTGATTTTCTTGCCAATTTACAGTGTTAGTTATTTGCAAAATTGGTGAACCGATTTCCAAGATGTAATCTTGACAAAATTCTGATTTTCCGAGTTGACGGACTACTCGCAATCGTTGGTGAATTTCTCCATATTCTTGCCATTGAATTAATTTTAATTGAGTTGGCGGTAGAGGTTTTGTGTTATAATCTGGATCTATGTTCCAAGCATCCCAATATTGTCCGCTGTCGCTAAAGGCTTGAAGTTGATTTCCTGCACCGGTTAAAATTTCTCGTTGTTGGTTTTTGTCAAAGACACTTTTTAAATCTCCGGTTTCGGGGTTAACTTCAATTTGCAAATATTCGTTTTCTAATATCCAGTTTTCGGGGAATTTTTGAGACTGGGGAGAAGCTGGAGAAAGCCAGAAAATGCTGTAACCTATAGATGGTATGGTTGCAAAAAATAATAAGGCTGAGTTTTTGCTGTTTTGGGAAAGGATTTCTTTTCCTTGAGTATCAGAAACTTTCCAGGTTGGGTAATCTGTGGTGATGATTTTTGATAAGTCAATGGTGACAACTTGGGAACGTTCCCAGTTGAGAGGGTTAAAAATTATGACGGGGATGCTCTCAGGGTTGGGAGGTTGTGGTATGTTGATTGTAGAGGCGATCGCTTTTAGTGACTCATCTAATATTTTCCTTCCCATTGTTTCTACTGCTTCCCATTCCGGTAAAGCGTCTGCGTAAACTTGGGTAATGGAAGTACCGGGGAGAATGTCGTGAAACTGGTTAAATAAAACTTTTTTCCATGCGGTTTCTATTTCTGTTTTCGGAAATTCTGCACCACAGAGGATATTTGCTAAGGTTGCGAATAATTCAGCACTATATAATAGATGTTCAGATTTGCGATTCCAGCGTTTTTGGTCTGCGTGGGTAGTATAACATCCTCGGTGAAATTCTAAATAAAGTTCGTCTTCCCAAACTGGTAAGTTTTGAGTTGATGATTTTATTTCGTTGAGGTATTTTTCGGAAGTTGTAAATTCTAACTTGGGGAAAATTGGGGAATGTTCCCACCGTCGCGCGGTTTCTAGCATATCACGGGTTGGTCCACCACCATGATCACCAACTCCGGGAAGCCAAAGAGAATTTTGTAAACCTGTTTGCGTTTTCCAGTCACAAGCGTACTTGGTCATTTTGACAGGTTCGATGGTTTCGCCGATAGGTGCGGACATGAAACTTAATGTTTGACTGCCATCAGGCGATCGCCACCAAAATAAGTCATAATCAAATTTAGTTGTATCATTCCAGCGGAGTTTTTGAGTTACAAAGGACTCAATTCCTGCATTTGCAAAAAATTGGGGTAACGTCGCACAAAAACCAAAGGTATCGGGAACCCAAACCACAGAAGATATTTTTCCGAACTTCTGGAGAAAATACTTTTGTCCATATAATAACTGACGAACTATAGACTCACCAGCAATTAAATTCAAATCCGGTTCAACCCAAAAACCTCCCAAAACTTCCCATTTTCCCGCTTTAACTTGATTTTGAATTTCTTGAAACAAGTCGGGACGATTTTCTTCTATCCAAGCATACAACGCCGGTGTGGTATGACAGAAAATTAATTCGGGAAAATCCTGTTGCAGTTTTAAAGCTGACTCAAAAGTATTTTGTGCTGCTTTCCAAGTTTCCGCGACAGGCCATAACCATGCTAAATCTAAATGTGCATGACCTAATAAATTAATTTTATATTTTTGGGCGTTGATAAACTCAGCTAAACTCAAATAACTTTGTCGTAAATTCAGCAGATATGTTTTCCAATCTTGATTTTCTGCGTCTTTAAGATTTGTAACTTTCTCAACTTCTGTCGCTAAACTTAGTAACTTTTCTGGTGCGAAGTTTTGTAAAAGAATTTCCGTAACTGCTAATTCATCAGCAATAAAACCAGCATCAGGATTATGGTAATCTGTTGACTCAAAAATTGCAAGCGATCGCATTAATGCCCCATCACAATGTCCCGGACTCACCAACCGCAAAGCTATGGTAAACTCTTCTCCAGGAGTTACACTCGGACTCAGCAACACTCGCGGGGAAGAATCAAACAAATCCCCCGTCAATACTAACTTACCATTAACATATACTTCCGCTAAATCCGCCCACCATACCAAAGCCAAGCGCAAAGACAAACTTGTTAACGGAAAATTGTGTAAATGTTCAGGAACAGAAAATTTTTGTCCTAACCATAATACCCGTTTTCCCCCTTTCCAGGAAACATGACCTTTTTCATTTAGTTCAACAGCTTGCCAATCAGTTAAACTAAATGGGATAAAATCAGTAACTACCCCGTCAGTTTCCTGATACTGCCAGCTTGACTGGATATCAACCTGACAACAAGAACGCAGAATTTCAACTGCTGTGGATATAGATTTGGTATTTAATGAGGATACAGGAATAGTCATATTTTTAATAAAATAATAGCAGGAGTCAGGAATGAAGGTGCTTTGATTTTCAGGTTGTCTCTTATGCAATTCCCAATTACTATAAATGTCAATAATTGATACTGATAAAAACTCATAGGTTTGTGGGAATCTCTTAACAATTACAAATTAAAAATAGGGATTTAAACCCTTGAATCTACAATACCCAACCTCACCCTACAAATTACACATAATTACCATGTCTTCCGATTCCTCCAATCGCTATCAAAGCAAACTCTTCAACTTTGTCTACCAGCATTCTCGACGGTTGACACAAACACTAGAAAACACCTTCAAGAATTTGCAAGTTGCTACTGGTTCGAGTGTAGGTTCTCTACTTTATCCAATTTACCAATTATGGCAACAAAATGTAACAGTCAAAAAATTACACTCAGCAACTCCTCCTACGACTGATGCACCAATTCAAATTATATTAGATGTTGTCAAAAATCTTCCTCCCGGAGAGACTGATATCCCAACTTCCTCGCAAACAAATCCTCTCACATTTTTAGGATCTTTGTGGAAGAAAATTTTTCCTCAGCCGAATTTTCCAACTTCAGAAAATACTCTGCAACAGCATATACCAACAGTACAGGGAATTGCCATAGAATTGCAAACCCGTAATTTAGTATTAGTAAGTGCAGATAATCGCATTTTCGATGTTTTCACACCGCAGCAAAACGTCAAATTAGCAGATAGAATTAATAGCGAAATTAGTGAATATCGGTATTCTTTACAATTAATTGCTCACCAACAAAAAGAAATATTACCCAAAATTGATCATCTTTTGAATAAGTTAACTGAGGAAGATCCTACCATAGCACAAAAATCTTTCCTCCATCCCATTAAACTTTTTGGATTTCTCGATAAATTAATTGCTAATTTAGAAACTACGGCTTTAGTTCCTGTACAACAACGTAGTCAGGAAATTGTTGATAACTTTCAAAGTCAGTTTAACGACTTAACAGTTAATCATGATGATTTGAAAACTCAGAAACCACAAATTTCTGATTTAATTGTAGCTGCGATAAATTACTTTTTTGGCGGAAGAAATACTTATCACCTTGATTCAAATTCTTCTGCGGAAAAACTTGATCTCAAAAAAAGTTTATCCTCAAATAATCAGTTAAATTTTGATAATTCTTCAGGAGATACTTGGTTATCATGGAATGATTTATTTGGTGAAACAAATACCAACATTCAAGAATCCGTACAGCAACCTCAAGCAAAAAGAGAATTCCCTGAAATTCACCGCCAAATAGGTCAACAAGGAAGCGAATCCAAAAATGAGGAATTTCCCGAAATAGATAGTCAAACCAGCCAAGGATTTAATTTTAAGCCTGACTGGATTGATATTTCTGCCACTTCGTTAGGCTACGAAAAACACCCCTTAGAACAAATACTGGAATGGTTAGATACAGCTATATTATGGATAGAACAAATATTCACAAATATGTTATATTTTTTCCGGGGTTTATTGTTGGGTAGATAATTACAGCAGCATGAAGGAATCCAGAGTAAAAGCAGGGAAATTAATATTAATTCACTGCACTCTTGCTAATAGTTTAGCATTGGGCAAATTTTTATTGGTTAGAAATTGGTTATATTAGGTATAGTATATAGGACTGATATTTGAATTTTGAAAAAATCCAAGTATTTGTAGGGTGCGTCAGATATGACAAATCTGTTTATTGATAGAATTTATGTAGTCTGACGCACCCTACGTATCGTTTCATAAATCAAATATTATTCCTATATCTTCTATGAGTTATACAACCTTGTAGTTTAATCATGGGAGCAATTATTACCCAGCCAGAACGATAATTTTAGAAATAAATATCAAGAGAATTATCCAGAATTTAGCATCTAATTCACATAAACTGCATAGTTTTCAAAACATTTTCCCAAATAGGCGCACAATTCCAGCATAGTTCAGGCAAATTCCGTTAACATCATGTTACATTTAGCAAGTGATGCCTTAGAAGCAGGAAGAATATATAGATCAACAGGTGCAATTCGGACAGAAAAATTGAGATCAGATATCTATCGTGCTTGGGAAAGATCACACTGTCAAGGTGCTAATCCTTGTGCTTTACAAGCAGAAAAACTCTCAATCATAGATACCGAACGTTTGTTAGACTCACAGAGTTATCTGATTAATGTGGTTCAACCCTATGGACGCATTTTATCACAAGCTGCGGGAACAGAACGTCATGCCGTAATGTTAAGTAACCAAGAAGCAATTTTGCTCAATGTTATAGGTGATAAAGAAACCGTTCATGATTCTGAATCATTTCCTACCCCTGGAACTTTACTATCAGAATCCGTAGCTGGTGCTAATGGTATCGGTACAGCATTAGCTGAAAAAGATTATGTGCAAATCGTATCAGCAGAACATTTTATTGAAGGATTTCATCCATTTAGTTGTCAGGGAATTCCACTACATAATGATAAACAGGAAATTGTCGGAGTAGTCAGTATTTCAGTGCGTAGTCCTGATGCTCATCAGCGATTAAAAGAAATATTAATCTGTGCTTCTCACGGTATTGAAGCTGAATTTTTGATTGCTAAATTAGAAAAAGATATTCGCCAGATATTAGCATCAAGTCCTGATGATTATCAACCACTAGAAGAACTACGTCAAGATATCATTCAATCGCATAATGCCGCAAGATTAAAACTTGAAGTTGTATCTCGCATGGTAGTTGTTAATAAGTTAGACTATGCAATGCAACTAGTTCAACAAGCTGAAAAATCAATTCAACTCTTTCGTCACCGTGCCGATACTTGGCGTAACATTGCATCATTAGAAACAGCTATAAGCCAGCCTTTGTCACTTACTAAGTGTATCCAGGATCTTATAGACCTCCTAGCAACTGAAATCACAATCCGTAAAGTTGAAGTTATCACGTATTGGCAAGAACCAATCAATGTAATATCTGACCAAAACAGCCTTTTGCGTAAGCTGCTTAGTTGTTTTTTACAAGCTTTTGAACGGGGAAATACAGGCGGAATAGTAGAAGTAAAAGTAGATAAAATACAGACTTCTGGATTAGCAAGAGTAAGTTTTCTGGCAATTCCGGCGTTAGGTATTTCTAAAACAGATCCAGTTCCATATATTTTTACTCTACCCTTAGTCAATAACCATTTAGTAAATACTCATAAAATATGAAATTTAATCATTTAGAACAGCGCAAAGTAGTAATTGCAGATGATGACGAAGATAGTAGAATGCTGTTAGCTTTTTTACTGGAAGATGAAGGTTGGTTAGTAGAACAAGCCAAAAATGGTAAGGAAGCAATTGAAAAAGTAGTTCAAGAAAAGCCTCATTTATTAATCTTAGATAATAGGATGCCTGAACTAACAGGAATTGAAGTATATCAACACTTACAGGAACAAAAAATTGATCTCACTACTGTTTTAGTAACCGCTTATTCAGATATAGAGAAATTAGCCAGTTCTTTGGGTATAGTACATTTTCTCAGAAAGCCAATTGATATTTCAGAACTATTTATAGTTATTGAATCTGCTTCTCAAACAATGGGTAATAAGCAATAGAAAACCTATGTTAGGGCTAGGAGTTAGGAGTCAGGTGGAAGAATTAGAAGGAGATAAGAATAGTCTCAAATCTGGGTTATTAACCGTTGTCAATTGTCCATTTATGGCTTAAGCTACGCTATCATTAAGCCTTAATTAGAGAATATTTTAGAAAATTTTAACTTTCTCTTCTTCCTTCTTCTGACTCCTGACTCCTGACTCCTGACTCCTAGTTTAAAATTCCACAATTACTGGTGTATGATCACTTGGTTGAACCAACTTCCGAGGTTCAGTATCAATAATACAACTTTGAGCGCGTTCATACAACATTGGCGTGAGATAATGATGATCTATTCGCCAACCTAAATTACGCTTAAAAGCCGCTGTGCGATAATCCCACCAACTATAATTTTCTCCTTCGCTGTTGAATTTCCGAAAGGCATCTGCAAAACCTAAACTGAGAACATCTCGTAAAGCCTGACGTTCTAATTCAGATGCCATAATGTGATTATCTATCTTGACTTTATCATTAATATCTATATTTTCTAGGGCAATATTAAAATCACCACACAGAGAAATTGCTGAATTTGATAATATTAATGTCCGTAAATATTCTTTCAGTATTTTCAACCAGCCTAACTTATATTCATATTTTTCGCTACCGATAGATGAACCATTGGGAACGTAAAGATTAACAATTCTTACGCCCTCAATTACACCTGTAATCACCCGTTTTTGTTCATCCCATGCTGATTCTGTTTCCGGTAAAATAGCACCAAAGCCTACACTTACATCCATCAACGGTTGACGACTAATTAAAGCCACGCCATTATAAGATTTTTGCCCGGAAATATACGGATAATAGCCTAAATTTGTAAACGCCAGACTAGGAAAATCCTGATCTATGACTTTGGTTTCTTGTAAACACAAAACATCAACCGGATTTTCTGTTAACCAATTGATAACCTGTTCTAAACGTGTCCGCACAGAATTAACATTCCAAGTAGCAATTTTCATGAGTTAATTATTAAAATGATGGCAAAATAATGGTAAAGTAATTGTTCGATAAAAATTAGATATTTATGATCCCCCAGATAGATGAACAAGGTCTATAATAGTTTATAGTTTAATAATGTTCTTTTATGTTTTTCATGGTTTTGATAAAAAAATGAGTTTGGGGAAATCTTTTAAAAATCGGTTAGTTTAGCATTTGCTGATAGTTTTTTACCCGAATTTTCTCCAAATTGGAGGATTCCGAATGGAGAAATAAAAGGCTACAAAAATGAACGTGATTAAATCAAGCATAAAAGTAGAAGTTGGAATTGTTTAATGGTGATGTCGAAATCAATCATAACATTGCCGGGGTTGAATTTTTTTAAGGGGGACATTTTATGAGTATTATAGTTAACACCTGCCCATGCTGTGGTGGTTCGGTTCTGCGTCATGTTCGCCATCATGAGGTTTATTGGTTTTGTCTGTCCTGTAGACAAGAAGTACCAGTTTTAAGTATCAATGGATCTAATCCTCTATCTAAGCTAGAAAGCCGTAATCAAGAAGTTTTACCGCAAACAGCGTTGAGTTCTTGAATTTGTCCATGAAGATGGCTAATCAGCATACAGTAGCTTTCAGCTATCAGCGGTCAGCAGTAAAACAGCCTCACTGCAAGGTTTGTGATTAAAGGTTGTACCTCATTTACCTGCAATATGCTGTAAATTTGGGTAAAATCAGGAATTGCTAATTTTAAATACAAAATATATGCCGATATCATTAAGTATGGTATAAAACCGTATTTAATTGATTTTGATAGTGTGGTTTAAGCCGTATTTCTTTTTTATGGGTGAAAAGTTTTGTTAGCAGCACTACTCTACGGACAAGAGGATTTACGCCTAGAACAAGTTCCTGACCCGACTCCCGAAGCCGGCGAGGTGGTGATTCAGGTGGAAGCAGCCACTACTTGTGGTACGGATTTAAAGGTGTGGCGACGAGGTGGTCATGCTAAAATGCTGACACTACCAACATTGTTTGGCCATGAAGGTGCGGGACGCATTGTTGCTATCGGTGCTGGGGTGACTAATTGGCGGGTAGGCGATCGCGTGGTGGCAAATAATTCTGCACCCTGCATGAAATGTTTCTTTTGTCAACGTCAAGAATATTCTTTATGTCCCCATATAACTTGGAATAATGGCACATTTGCGGAATATCTGAAAATTCCTGCTCCCATAGTTGAGCATAATTTATTACCTGTTCCTGATCATTTGCCTCTAGTTTTAGCGGCGATGACTGAACCTTTAGCCTGTGTATTGCATGGTATCAGCCGTTGTGGTGCTAAACCCAATGACAAAGTAGTGGTTTTGGGTGATGGGGCGATTGGCTTGATGTTTGTGGCAGTATTGGCGAAATATACTGAGGTAATATTGTGGGGTGGGAATCATCAACGGTTAGAAATTGGTGAAAAGCTGGGTGCAGCCAAGACTTTTAATTATCATCAAGTTACGGATATTGCCAATACAGTTAAGGAATTAACCGCTGGTTGGGGTGCGGATGTCGTGATAGAGGCTACTGGTGTACCGAGTGTCTGGGAAACTGCGATCGCTTGCGGTCGTCCTGGTGCAACTATCAATTTATTTGGTGGTTGTCCAAAAAATACCACAATTACTGTCAATACCGAACAATTGCACTATAGTGAACTTACTCTCAAAGGCGTATTTCACAATACACCAGAATATGTGAAAGCTGCCTTATCACTCATCGCTAGTGGTACAATTCCTTTTGACTTGCTCATTAGTGAACACCGACCTTTACAGGATCTAGAACAGGTATTTATGGATATGAAGGCGCGGAAAGTCATTAAGGTAGCAATGGTTTGACAATGAAAATTCCGACGCACCCTAACTTTATCTAAACAATGCTCAAACAATCCTTACTAAAATTATTGATTTTACCTTGTTCCCTGATACCTTGGTTGTCAGTGGAAATACTGCTAAATCCTCCCGTGCAAGCCCTACCTGGAGACAGTACAGAGGATGTACTCTCATGGATTCAAGCCCATCCTACACTACAGCCAAAACCAGGAGAACGATTATTTATTAGTAAAAGTGATACAGCGGCTCAAAGATTTACTTTCCAAGCCTCCGTATTACCTCCTGGTAGAGTAACATTTACTAACGACCGCATCACAATTCGCACTGAACGCATGACCATGTTTGATGCTGTTAATGGCGTTACACGACAGCGTTTAGAAGAATCTTTACGAGTAATTTATAATTTAGATGTGTATCAAGATTATAATGAGGCTCAAATTGTCTATGAGTATCCTAGCCAGACTACTATTAATACATCTAGACTAGCAAAGACACCCACACGGGAAGCTTTACAAGGAGAATTACGGATAGGCGATCGCTATGCGTACTGGATAGAAATTGCCCAACCCAAGGAAGGTAAAGCCATCACTGGTAAAATTACGGTGTTACTCAAAGCCGATTTAGACAAATTAGAAACAGAATTAAGAACGCGCTAATTTAGGAGGAGTTGGGAAGAAGAAGTCAGGAGTCAGGAGTCAGGAGTCAGGAGTCAGGATGAAGAAGAAGGAAGAATAAAGGAGGAGAAAAGAGAATAAAGCAGGAGTTTTGTTATCAATGGGAGTTCATAACCACCTTGGTGGTTGTTATATTTCGCAATCATAAAGTTTGCCATGTTCCAGAAAAAATACTTTCAGCCCCCAGAGAAATACGGACTAAATCCTCATTAAGTAGGGGAGGCCACTCCACACCTGCTTTTCTTCCCGCAGCAAAAAATCTTTGCGCCTTCACAGCCAACTGATATAAAGCAAAAGCCAGTTCTCTGTCCAAATTGGGTGCTGTTTTTAAAGCCTCAAATACCACCTTCAAAGCCAACAAGGTGGAAGTAACTTGACCAGGAACAGGAGGTTTACCTTGTTGTAAACGACTTAACAGAGTATCTGGATTGTCTAAACTGCTTGTTTGGTCTATGAGTAGTTTCCGTGCTATTTCGTAGTTCATACTTCTAACTAATTTCCATACTGTGCAAAAGTCGCACTTTACAAATATATTAGAAGCATCTAGCCCCGGAAGGTTGCAATTTTTCCTGATAATAGTTTATTATCCTGATTTTGGTGTTTTTTCGGGAAAAAACTCAGTATCAATGCCTATTTCCTAAACTCTATGATTATCACCTTAATAGTAGCTTGGGTAGTTTTTATCATTCTCTGGAAATTAATTAAAACCACCATTAAAACAGCTATAATTTCCGCCGCTATCGTTATGTTATTATACTTTGGCTTCGGTATTACTCCCCAAGACATTTGGCATCAAATCAGCCAATTTGCTCAAACCTCCTCTCCCACAACAGAGAAAAAGTAAGCATTTAAAAATTAAAAACAATAATTAGAGGAGTCAGGAGTCAGGAGTCAGCACTTCGACTTCGCTCAGTGACCAGTCAGGAGCGATGCCCTGAGCTTGTCGAAGGGTCAGGTGGAAGAATTAGAAGGAGGTAAGAATAGTCTCAAATTTGAGAAAGTGATAGGTAAATGAATGGTTTCAACGCTTATTCCTTGCACCTGATTCACTTTTTTTAACCCGGAAACTCCTAATATATCTAAGTTTTCGATTTATTCATCAAACCCTATTTAATCAAGTTATTCACATCCTGGCAAATCTAACGCAATTAATAACGCTTGCTCTAGATGTGCCATCACCACCTCAGAAAGAATTCCTCTTAAACGTAGAAAACGGGTTTTAGATAATACACGCACCTGATCGGCCATAGCGATCGAATCTTTCTTTAGTCCACCATCTGGTGACAAAATCAAGACTTGAGTAGGGTAAACTCGCTTCCCATCTTGATAGGTGGTACAAGGTACTGCTAAAACTACAGGGCTGGATAGATTAATCACATCACGACTAACAATAATTACCGGACGAGTTCCTCCCTGCTCCGAGCCTTCAGTCATCTCTAGACGTGCATCATACACCTCACCCCTTCTCATCTTGGAGATTCCCCTAACTGCAACGCCTCCCACTGCGCCGTAGCAAATTCCACCTCTAGCTTTAATACCTCTGCCTGATAATCTGGATCATTAGCCATTTCAGCCAATGCGGCATCAATTTCCGATCGCTTCTGTAAGGCTAATTCTCTTCGTAAAGCTTGAGCGACAAAATCATTACGACTCTTAGCCTTTCCTTCCAGAACTGCTCTATCTGTGGCTTCTAGGAGTTCTCTGGGAATGGTTAGGGTCGTGCGAACGGTTTCTGTTTTCATAGAGCGTTCATTTTTTGATGACTGAAGTGATGTCTTATATCATATCGTTTTACGCATCATTCAAAATTAAAAATTCAGCTATTAGTAAAATCCTGGACTTTTACCACCTACTTTTCCACTTTATCACCTAAAATAACCTCAATTGTGGCAATCTGAGAAATATAACTCCTGGCAATCTGATATTTTAGCTACAGAAAATCTACCTGTTTAGATTATGCAAACTCTGCCGACTTTGGAAATTACCAACACTGCATCTAGTCAACCAGCCTTTGATACCACCATCAAACGCCGCAAAACCCGCCCTGTAAAGGTGGGAGATGTCACCATTGGGGGTGGATACCCGGTGGTGGTACAGTCTATGATTAATGAAGATACTCTGGATATTGATGGTTCTGTCGCGGGTATTCGTCGTCTTCATGAAATAGGCTGCGAAATTGTTCGTGTCACTGTTCCTAGTCTGGGACACGCTAAAGCACTGGCGGAAATTAAACAACAATTAATCAAAACTTACCGAGATGTGCCAATTGTTGCCGATGTCCATCACAATGGTATGAAAATCGCCTTGGAAGTCGCCAAACATATTGAAAAGGTGAGAATTAATCCAGGTTTATATGTATTTGAAAAACCTAATACCAGTCGCACTGAATATACAAAAGCTGAATTTGACGAAATTGGCGAAAAGATCCGCGAAACTTTAGCACCGCTGGTAATTTCTTTGCGTGATCAAGGTAAAGCTATGCGAATCGGTGTCAATCATGGTTCTTTGGCGGAAAGAATGCTATTTACCTATGGTGATACTCCTGAAGGAATGGTGGAATCGGCCATAGAATTTATTCGCATTTGTGAATCTTTGGATTTTCATAATGTGGTGATTTCCATGAAAGCTTCACGAGTACCTGTCATGGTGGCTGCATATCGTCTTATGGCTAAACGCATGGATGATTTGGGGATGGATTATCCTTTGCATCTGGGGGTAACGGAAGCAGGTGATGGTGAATATGGCAGAATTAAATCTACAGCCGGTATTGCTACATTATTGGCTGATGGTATTGGTGATACAATCCGCGTGTCTTTAACAGAAGCACCAGAAAAGGAAATTCCTGTTTGTTACAGCATTCTGCAAGCTTTGGGTTTGCGGAAAACAATGGTTGAGTATGTTGCTTGTCCTTCCTGTGGACGGACTCTATTTAATTTGGAGGAAGTGCTGCACGTAGTCAGGGAAGCTACCAAGCATTTAACAGGGTTGGATATTGCTGTGATGGGTTGTATTGTGAATGGACCCGGAGAAATGGCTGATGCTGACTATGGTTATGTTGGCAAAACTCCCGGTTATATTTCTTTATATCGTGGTCGGGAAGAAATTAAAAAAGTCCCAGAATCACAAGGTGTAGAGGAATTAATTAATCTCATTAAAGCTGATGGACGTTGGGTAGAACCTTAATCAATTAGGGCTTGCTGAAAAAGTCTTCTCGTGAGGGCTAGGAGTCAGGAGTCAGGAGTCAGGAGTCAGGAGGAAGAATTAGAAGGAGATAAGAATAGTCTCGAATCTGAAAAGTGGTAGGTAAATAAACAGTTTCAATGCTTATTCTTTTCACCTGACTCACTTTTTAACACTGAAACTCTTAATACATCTGGGTTTTCAGTTTATATGGCTAAAGCCATGCTACGCTATCAGCAAGCCCCAATTAGAGTTTTACAAAAAAGGGAATGGATAGGAAACTAACGGGGAAACGTCACTGACTCAACCCTAAAGGGATTGAGCTTGTAAAGAACAAACTTTACGACGCAAGCAGCGACTAGCCCATTGAGACTAATCCTGATACGCACTTCCGAATACTTCCCCAGTATGGCTTACGCCACGCTACGCTATCGGATTATCTGCAAGACTGTTTGTTAAGTCGTTGGTTAAAGACAAGACATTTTGGATTAGTTGGGCGAGGGGACTTGAACGGGTTTGCTGGTTCCCGGGATTATATCCATTCAAAAATCAGCATTTAAATACCACAGTGAATAAATTCACTCGTGTCGCTTCCCTCTCAGGGCTAAAGCCACTGAGTTTCCCGCATACCGCGAGGTTTTATGAAAATTAGTATGTATTTATACGATTTGAAAAATTCTTAGTCGTTATACTTGTATCTAGGTTCTACCTGGGAATTGATGAAGTGGCAAGTCCACTTCATTTTTATTGTCAAAATCTCGATTTTTTAGTCATTAACTAATTCATCGCGCCATTTTTCGCGTTTTTCTCTCTCTTCACGCACTTCTTCTTCTCGTTCCCGCGATCGCACTAATAACCAACTTTCCCAGGTTAGGGGTTTTTGTCGTTCTAAATGGTTAATAAATTGGATAATTGATAAATCTGCTTTCAGGGGAGTTTTTAAATCAAACTGCATGGTTTGCAAAATTCTATCATTGGTTTTGAGTAAGCGATCGCTAATTTTTTTCCCTCTCCATAACATCACTTTATTAATTAACTTTCCTAACATCCCTTTTCGTTTTTTGGACATGATGAGGGTTTGACCTTCAGTTTTTCCCCCTGGTAATATCCGAGTTGTAAATATTATATGTAGCTGGGTAGACTCATTAGTAAAGGAAACAATACCTGTTGTCCCATACCAATAACAAACACTGTAATTAAGAGAATTTTTAAACAACCGTCGGTAAAGATTTAGCCAAAATGACTTGCCATTAATATTTGTAATAGTGCTAAAAATAATTGCATTTTGATTGAGTTCTTGTTTCTCCAAAACCATTTTTAATGGTAATTTATGAACTAGATTAATTTGTTGGGTATCAATAGCTTGAAGAAGTAAAATATGAGGATGACAATCAATAGTAAATTGCGAACCGAGAGAAAAATCAAATTCTTGGTTTTCCCAATCTAAAACAAAAGGTAAAGATTGTTGTGGAATTTCCCCAGTCCAAACCCAAATCATCCCATATTGTTCGGCTACTGGCCAAGTTTTGGCTTTCAGAGATACAGGTTCATCTAAATTAGGAATATCCACACAAATACCTTCGGCATCAAATTTCCACCGATGTAAAACACAGCGTAATTCATTACCCTCAATTTTACCTTCAGCTAAACTTGTACCCATGTGAGGACAATAAGCATCTAGGATAACTGCACGTCTATCTTTACCACGATATACGACTAAATCCTTACCAAAAATTGTCACAGCTTTGACATCACCTACCAATAAAGATTGAGAAGGTAATACCCAATACCAACCTTCAATAAAACTGGCTGATTGATTGAAGATTTTAGGTTTACGAACTGAGTTGAAATTATCTATATTGGTGTTCATTTTTAGGGGTTCACTTGCAGTGAAGCGGTTAATCTATTCCTATCATGAACAACCCAGAAAAACAGTTATATTCAGTACCGTCTTAACTATGATTCGTGTGATTAGTTTGATTGAGATGATTAATTAATTGCTAAAGATTACTTTTGCTTTTTATTTAACTCCTGGTTGAAAGTTACGCAATCTTAAAGCATTACTGACTACAGAAACTGAAGAAAATGCCATTGCTGCACCGGCAATAATTGGGTTAAGTAACCAACCAAAGAAGGGGTAGAGAATACCCGCAGCAATGGGAATACCAATGATATTATAAATAAAAGCAAAGAAGAGATTTTGACGGATATTGTTGATAGTAGCGCGACTGAGTTGAATGGCTGTCACTATGGCTTGTAAATCTCCAGAAATTAAAGTAATATCACTAGCAGCGATCGCCACATCTGTTCCTGTCCCAATGGCAATTCCCACATCTGCCTGTGCTAATGCCGGCGCATCATTAATTCCATCTCCTACCATAGCCACAATTGGAGATTTATTCCCTACTTTCCTTTGCTGTAATGATTTAATCATCGCGGCTTTTTGATCTGGACGCACTTGGGCAAAAACTTGAGTGATACCAACTTGATCAGCAATTGTTTGGGCAGTTTGTTGATTATCACCTGTTAACATAACAACTTCTAAACCTAATTTTTGCAAAGCTTTAACTGCTGTGAATGATGAAGGTTTTAACGCATCAGCAATAGCCATAATTGCTTCCAAATTACCATTTACTGCTAACCAAATTACAGTTTTTCCTTCACTTTCCCAAGTTGTTTGATGTGGTTCTAAAATATCTGTATCAATTCCTAATTCTGTCAACCAGCGTTGTGTACCCAATTGTACTAATTGTTCATATACAACTCCTTGGACACCACTCCCAACAATAGCTGAAAAATTCTTAACATCAGCTAAACTCACAGCTTGATTGATCGTATATTTTACCACTGCTTCCCCTAAAGGATGTTCAGAATTTTGTTCTACACTGGCAGCTAATTTTAATAACTGAAGTTCATTCCCATTTGCTGTACCTTTAATAGTCACAAAATCCGTAACTGTAGGTTTACCTTGAGTTAAAGTCCCAGTTTTATCGAGAACAATAGTATTTATTTTATGCGCTAATTCTAAACTTTCAGCACTTTTAATTAAAATCCCATTTTCTGCCCCTTTCCCAGTTCCTACCATCACAGAAGTAGGAGTAGCTAAACCCAAAGCACAGGGACAAGCAATAATTAAAACTCCCACCATTGTCATCATTGCTAAAGTGAAATTACCTGTGATACTAAACCAGATGATAAAAGTAATAACTGCGATGAAAATTACCACCGGCACAAACCATCCAGTTACCTGATCTGCTAACCTTTGAATTGGTGCTTTTGAACCTTGTGCTTCTTGAACTAATTTGACAATTTGCGCCAAAAAAGTATCCTTACCTACTCGTGTTGCCTGAAACTTAAAACTACCAGTTTTATTAATTGTTGCCCCAATTACTTCATCTCCTGGTTGTTTTTTCACCGCTACACTTTCACCCGTTACCATTGCCTCATCAACGGTAGAACTACCATCAATTACCTTCCCATCTACAGGAATTTTTTCCCCAGGACGAACTAAAATTAAATCATTAACTATTACTTCATTAATGGGAATATCCATTTCTAAACCATCTCGCATGACTCTCGCTGTTTTGGCTTGCATTCCCATCAATTTGTGAATAGCTTCCGAAGTTTGTCCCCTAGCACGATGTTCAAAAAATCGCCCTAACAAAATTAAAGTTACAACTATTGCGGCAACTTCATAATAAACATGAATTTCTAAGCCTTGGGAAATAAGTAAATCAGGAAAAAGCGTCACGAATAAAGAATAGAAATAAGCCGTACCCGTTCCCAAAGCAATCAAAGTATCCATTGTCGCAGTGCGGCGTTTTAAAGACTTCCAAGCATTATGGAAAAAAGATCCCCCACACCAGAACTCCACAGGTGTTGTTAATACTAATTGCAACCAAGGATGATGAAGAAATTCGGGAATAAAAGGTAAATGTAATCCCGTCATCATCGGTAAAGAACCGAAAAATAGAATAATGCTAATTACACCCCCAATTCTTAACTTGAGAATAAGTTCCTGTTCTGCTGCTAATTTACTCGCTGTTGCTGCTGTATCTTCACCTTCTACATCTAACTGAAAAGATGAATAACCAGCATCTACAATTGCAGCTTGAATTTGGGCTAAATTTGTTTGTTTAGGTTCATAATTAATAGTTACCTGTTCTGCACCAAAATTAACATGACAATCAATAACTCCAGCAACAGCTAAAATTGCCTGTTCAACATTATTAGCGCAGGACGCGCAACTCATACCTTTAAGTTTAAGACTCAGAGTATTCATATCACCCCTTATAATTATCCTCTAGATCCCCGACTTCTTTGAGAAGTCGGGGATCTATATGTCTATACTTTACCCATTGGTGTAATATATCATTTTAATCAGTTTCTTGACTTTCAGCTAACTTACATTTCAAATTTTGGGTATAGAAATATATGTTACAAGTTATTTATTCTGACGAATTTTTAGATCACAAAACGGGAATCTACCACCCAGAAAAACCAGCCAGATTGACAGCAATAGTTGATGCTTTAAAAACTGCGAGTTTTACAGAGAAAATTACCTGGAAACTACCTACACCCGTCACATTAAAACCATCTTTAATGTCTTGGGTAGAAAACGTTCATCCTACAACCTATATTAACAAAGTTAAAGATATCGCTGCCTCCGGTGGAGGTTATTTAGACGGGGATACTCCCATTTCTCCCCGCAGTTATGATGTAGCGTTATTGGCGGTTAGTGCTTGGTTAGATGGAGTTGATATAGTTCTTAATACAGCAGATAAATCTTTTATATTAGCGCGTCCACCTGGACATCATGCGGTAAGTGACACAGGCATGGGATTTTGTTTATTTTCTAATGCCGCCATAGCAGCTTTTTATGCTTTGCAACAACCCGAAGTTAAGCGCGTTGCTATCCTGGATTGGGACGTACATCATGGAAATGGAACAGAAGCAATAGTAGAAACTCACTCAGAAATTGCTTATGTTTCTCTTCACCAATATCCAGCTTATCCCGGTACAGGGAAAGCTTCTCAACAAGGTTCACATCATAATGTGTTAAATTTACCTGTTCCTCCTGGTAGTGATATTACTGTCTATCAACCTTTGTGGGAAGGGAAAATTATCCCGTTTTTAACCAATTTTCAGCCAGATTTATTGATTGTGAGTGCTGGTTATGATGCTAATGCTAATGATCCTTTAGCTGGTGTGAATTTGCAACCAGAGGATTTTGGTTTATTTACAGAATACTGTTTAGGTATAACCAAAAACATTATGTTTGGTTTAGAAGGTGGTTATGATTTACCAAGTCTTGCAGAATCAGTAATTGCTACTATTCAACCTTGTATAGGTTAGTCTATTGGGATGATTTGTTAATTAGCAAAATTCAACATTTTGTTTTTTGCTAATTCTATATTCCACTAGATTCAAGACTTTACCACTTGCGGTAATTACATCATATTCTTTACCAATTTTACCTCCGATTTTTTCTGCAACTCTACGGCTGGATGTATTTGCTTGATCTAAAGCATATCGAAGATATTCATAATTTAAGTTTTCTTCCGCCCATAAATTTAATGCTACAATTGTTTCTGTGGCATAACCATGTTTATATGCAGATTTTTTCAACCAAATTCCATATCTTGGATATTTACTGTTAATTTTATGTATACCACTACATCCTAAAAACTCTTGAGAATCTTTCTTTAAAATCACAATTACCAACTCTTCTCCTTTTTCCATATTTAGTAAAGATTGATTAATAAAATTTTCAGTATCCTGAATTTTGTTTGCTGGTTCTGCATACAAATAAGTTGTTATTTCTTGCGTAAATTCTCTAAAAATATCCGTCTTATATGCCATTGATATGGGCTTTAATAATAGGCGTTGTGTACATATCTCGAACAGCATGAGTTCCATAGTTAGCACCAAAAACCAAGTAACTATTAAAACGATGAAAACTACATTAATACTGAGCTAAAAATAGATCCAATTTTTACTTCCCGTATTTTTCAGTGTTGTACTTAACCGAATGTAGTTAACATTTATTAAATATTTAGTAATAAAACTTTGTCATCGTGTCATGAAAGAGCTAAAGTTTTGTTAAGATACGATTACAGGAATTCAGCCACCCGGCTGTGAAGAAAAATTAGATCGTCCTAGTAGCTGTATACAGTTCAGAAGGTGAACAAATGACCACCTATATTTTTTTTGACCAAGCCCTCAAGATGCTTACCATCGCCTTTTTATCAGCACCAATCATGCTAATCGCCGCTTCGAGTATAGGTTTAGCAGTGATTGAAACCATTGAAAAAACAGGAGACAGCTAAAACCACGCTTCAAAGTAGGGACAGGGCTGAATAAAGTCTAATTTTAACAATATAGCCGAAATTGCTTAAACTGCTAGAATATTTATGCAATATAGATTTTGGCAGTTTTTGACTCCTATTGTCTCTTTATGTGCGAGAAATCCGGGTTTAGGGTGGAGTCAATCCAAAATCGAGTGACTCCTAGTAGTCTGTCAAGAACTAATTGACGGGTAAAGGCAAGTAGGGGGAGTAGGGGAGGGAAAACAGAAGTTTTTCCTATTATTACCCGTCAAAATAAATTTGACGAACTACTAGCCCATGACTTACGTTACGCTGCCATATCACGAAAAGACTTTTTCCACAAGCCCTATTTATTGGCTCATTTCTAACATTCTTTGCATGGGTCGCAGTGCGGCTATGCGGGTTTCTTCTGGAAGGGTAATTTCTGGGGTACGGTTTTTCATGGCTAAATACAGTTTTTCTAGGGTGTTTAGCCGCATAAATGGACATTCGTTACAGTTACAATCACTTTGCGGTGGTGCGGGAATAAAGTGTTTGTTTGGCGCTAATTTTTGCATCTGGTGAATGATTCCCGGCTCTGTAGCGACGATAAATTCTTGACTAGGGCTGGTTTGACAATAATTGAGTAGGGCGGCTGTAGAGCCAATATAACTGGCATGGCGGAGGACGCTGGTTTCACATTCAGGGTGTGCGATCGCTTCTGCGTGAGGATGTGTAATTTTTAACTGCACTATTTTCTTTTCGGAAAAGGTTTCATGGACTATACAGCTACCTTGCCATAACAGCATTTCCCGTCCGGTTTGTTCCATTACATACCGTCCCAAGTTCCGATCTGGAGCGAAAATAATCTCTGATTCTTCAGGTATTTGCTGGACAATTTTCACAGCGTTGGAACTGGTACAGATGATATCGCTCATGGCTTTGATTTGAGCCGAGCAGTTAATATAGGAAATGACTAAATGATTTGGGTGTGCGTCTTTGAACTCCGCAAATTCTTGGGGAGGACAACTATCTGCTAAAGAACATCCTGCATTGATATCTGGTAATAACACCAATTTATCAGGGTTGAGGATTTTGGCTGTTTCCGCCATGAAGTGAACACCGGCAAAGACAATAACATCGGCTTTGGTATTGGCTGCGGCTTTGGCTAATTGTAAGGAATCGCCAATGAAATCGGCAATATCTTGAATATCAGGATCTTGATAGTAGTGGGCTAATATCACTGCATTTAGTTCTGTTTTTAGATCCGCAATGGCGGCAAATAAATCTAAGGGTAAAATGCCTGATTTTGGTTGAGTAAGTGTAGTTGTAAACACAATTAAAAACTGCTTTTAATTACAAATTATTACGTTATGAATTTAATTATAGTAGTTTTTACCAAAAAGAGTGAGGGATTGATTCCATCAATTTATGTCCAAATCCGGTGGAGTTTCATATCCTGGAGATATACGGCTTTTTAAAGTGGCATGACCAGTCAGAAAAATCAATCAAAACCTATCAAAATTGCTGTAATTGGCGATGTTCACGACCAATGGGAAGTAGAGGACGGCATAGCGCTCAAACATCTCGGTGTTGACTTGGCGCTATTTGTCGGTGATTTCGGGAATGAGTCGGTGGAAGTGGTAAAAGCGATCGCATCCCTAGACCTTCCCAAAGCAGCCGTAATGGGCAATCACGATGCCTGGTACTCGGCGACTGAATGGGGACGCAAAAAATGTCCTTATGACCGCACCAAGGAAGACTGGGTACAGGAACAGCTAGATTTATTAGGATCTGCTCAAGTCGGTTATGGTAAGTTAGATTTTCCTCAGTGGAATTTAACTGTGGTAGGTGGTCGTCCTTTTACCTGGGGAGGACCGGAGTGGCGATTTGCGGAAATGTGTCAAGAACGCTATGGTGTCTCTAGTTTGGAGGAATCCGCAGATAAAATTGTTAAGGTAGTAAAAAGTGTTACTTGTGATCATATTATTTTTCTAGGACACAATGGACCAAGTGGTTTAGGCGATCGCGCTGAGGACCCTTGTGGCAAAGATTGGCATCCTATCGGTGGTGATTTTGGTGATCCTGATTTAGCGGAAGCAATTTCTCAAAGTCTCAACCTCAAGAAAACTGTTTCCCTAGTCGCTTTTGGTCATATGCACCGCACCCTGCGCCATACTAAGAAACTGCAACGCAAGGCTGTGTTTAGAAGTCCAGAAGGAACTATTTACCTCAACGCCGCCACTGTCCCCCGGATTATTCAACAAGACGGGATGAAGTTACGGAATTTTTCTCTGGTTACTTTGGAGGATGGTTTGGTAACAAAAGCTTCTCTAGTTTGGGTGAATCAGGATTACCAAATCGCTACTGAGGAAGTTTTTTATAATTCTTCTCTTTCAGTAGTGCCAATTCTGTAATTATATGTTATGATATTATTTGTCAGTTTTTGTGTTACACATTTCTGGCAAATAATCCGGAGAGGTGGCAGAGTGGTCGAATGCGTCCGACTTGAAATCGGATGAAGTGAAAGCTTCCGGGAGTTCGAATCTCCCCCTCTCCATTGAATGAAATTTACGTTTATGAAGATTTTATAAAGAAGTTAAGCCATTAACCAGATGTTATGAAAATGGCTTAACTTCTTTTGGTGCTTCAATGTATTTCTTGTTATCGAGTAATAATAGAGCGTGCTATCTAAAAAAATATCGTTTATCGAGATGTTTCTATAGCTTCTATAGATTTATTGGCTTCTTCATAGAGAGCATTTAAGTAATCACGCTGACGTACACCTTGAACATTACTGCCCTGTTTTAACAATTTATAAAATACTAATTGAGCATCATTTTCACGTAAAATTACATCATTTCCAGGTTGCAATTGTATATCTTGTACAAAATTTTTGGCTTCTCTTTTGGCATATTCTAAGTAAAATTTGAACAATTCTACAGCTTCTTCATCATTTTTTATAGGTAAAAGCTGAACTTCATTAGCAAGACGACCTCTAATAGCTGGAAGCATCTCACGGTAACGTTCAAGGGCATCTGTAGTTAAAGCAACCATTAAGAAAAGATATTTAGGTAGTGCATCAATTAAAGCCCGCAGAGCAGATAAATATCTTAAAACAATAGTTTTTGATAAGCTCCCATTCTGTTTTTCCAATTCATCAAGAAGAATAAAAATACCTTCTAAGGTTTTCATTTCTGAACCTAAATATACAATATCTCGTAATGCTCTCGTTTTTGCTTCTACAGTATCTAGACGAAAATTGACTCCCAGTTCAGTTTGATGAGATTTTCTGACAGGTAATCCTAACAACCATTGATATGCTAAAGATAGGCGTTCACTTAATTTTTCTTCTGAGTCAACAACCGCCAAAAGAGCTTTCAGCATTGTTTTAATTTCGCTCATTCGCACAAATTCTAATAATTTATCAGTATCATCTATCTCTTCTTTTTTCTTTGCAAGTGTATTAATTGAACGACGTAAGTAGTCTTCTCCCAAATTCTCAAATATAGACCTAATAAGTGGATCAAAAAATGGTTCTGGATCTGGAACGTATCTAATCACAAAAAATCCATGTTGAGAAAGTTTTTCATGCAAAGCATTTTCATAAGCATTCAGAAGGTTCGTCTTGCCAATTCCCTGACTAGCAGTTATTGAAATTACATGAGATTTACGATCTGAATAAAATGTCTTTACCGCAGCATCAACCTGATCATCTGCTTCTGTTGACATATGCGGATGACCACTGGTTTGTCCAGCACTGGGAAAAGGGTTGCTCAATACACCAAACTTCTTATAAAGCAATTTGGGTTGCTCTTCTTGTATGTTAGCAATCACCTCATCTGTAAATAGATTTTCAAGAGGCATCTTTAACTCCTTCTAGCTTGATACGTACAGCAGATGTACCAGGTATAAGAAAATCTCCATGATATAGATAAACTCTTTCTAACTGGGGAAGTCCGTCACTTGTCTTAATTATCCACAAATCGTGTTGTTGAAAACGAGTATCTGGAGTAGATCCTTCCGCATAGACATTAACTAAGTGTTGTTCTTGTGCTTCTTTCACCAATTTTTTAGCTGATAAGGGATGAATAGCATATTTAATGGCTAATTCTTCTAACCATTGTCCAGTAAGTATCCATTCTGTGTCTCCCTGTGAACGAATTGATTTATAAACCTCTACTGCTAAATTAGCAAACTCTGGTAAATCAGGTATGTTATTCGTGGCAACAATTCTTTTGTTTTCTATATTCAACCAAGCACAAGCCGCCTCACCGAGCTTGATATAGGTTGATTTTGCTTTATTTAAAATTGGTAATGTGCTATATTCAACACTCTTACCTTGATTTACATAGTTATATAGTTCTTCAAATGATGGTATTTTCTTCAAATAAAATAAAACTTTAATATGCTCTTCATTCACTACACTTTGCCATAGAGATTTCAGTAATTCCGTACAGATGATTTGGCTATCATTAACTTCAACAAATGAACCACTCTTCAGAAAATTTTTATACGAATTGTAACGATCTTGATGTTTTAATCCTAATTTATCTTGAGCTTCTTGATTAGTTAATTCTCCCTTGTCTACTAACATTTTCATCAGCACAAACATCTGATCTGGACTAAATCCATATCCCTTAACTATTGTTTCTATATTTTGGCTAGAGACTACATCAGTTTGATCTGGTCTTTCTATATCTGTTGATAGTGAGTTAGAGGTATTATCTATTGTTGCTGGGGATGTTTCAGAGTTAAAGTTTCCCCAAAGAAGATCATCTTTGACGTGAAGTGGTTGCCAAGTATATTCCCCACTAGGTATTCCCCATAGCTCTAATGACTCGTTAGTATGAGAATTGTGCAAGCGAAGGCAACCAAATGATACAGCTAATTCCCAAAGAACATCTGTCAGTGGTACTGTATATATTTCTTGACTGAAAGGATGAAAAATAGCACCAGTCAGTTTCCTATTATCGAACTTAGGAACAGAACGAGATTCAAAAAAGAAGACATCCATTCCTTCTGCCATCGTCATTCTAGCTAGACCTTGATCACTAGTTAGAAGGGCAAGTTTATGATCTGGACGAACTAGTGTTTGAAAGCGTCGTGCAGTTTCTAAAATTAGACGATCAGCAAAACTTCTAGTTACATTTTGTAACCCTAAAGCTTTATCTTCAGAATCACTACTAGGTGTCACAATACCTCGTAGGGGATCAGCACCTAAATCACCACGTTCTATTTCTGCATCCGAATGTAATTCTAAACGAAGTAAAGTTCTTTGACCTCCTTGACTAAGAAGATGTTGACGAAGTGTTGCAGGATTATTCTTAGTTTTGTTTTTATTTTCATTATTCCAGCGAATTTTAGAAAGATAGTTATCCACTTGTGTGACTATTTCCATATGAACTATTGCTGGTACTTTAATTCTTACCCAAGGTGTAAGAAATCGAGATAAAAAATCAAGACCTCCTTGGTGGACGGCTGACGTATCTGTAACAACTGTGAGTGGTTTCCGTAAAGGAATTTTGGCAATAGTTTCTACATCAAAAATTGGTAAAAGTAGACAAGTCCTTCGCAAAACATCCTGTAATCCTTCCCTAAAAGCCTTTTGAACACTCTCTTTATATTTATGGTCATCAAGACATTTTAAAACATTCTGATCCAGTTCTTCTGAGGATGGCATTTGCCATTCAAATCCACCAAATTTAGCAGCACAAAGTTCATCATATGTAGCTTCTATGTCAATGGATTCCCCTGTAGGTTGGCTTTTTCGTCCTGGTTGTAATTTGATAGTCCCAACATTTACCCATTGATCACGCCCAAAACATATATCTTCACCAAGATATATTGCAAAATCTTCTCCATTCTTACCTATTTGGGCAATGTATTTTATCGCATCTTCTTTACTAAGCAATTTTAATTCCATCAGCTTACTCTTTTACTGAAATGATACATTCACATCTGGAACATTAACAAACGTATCACACACCCACTGAATATGCTGGCGTAATGCCAGAAGTTGATGTTGACGAAGGTTTATACTCTCACCATTAAATAATTGTCTAGATTCTTCTGAGTCACTCCAAGATGATTCATATTTATTAGACAATATTTCATCTATCACGATGATAACTTGCTTGAACTGTTCAATTCCACGTTCTTGAACTGGCTTTGCTAGTGCAAATTTTTCCATTAATTCTTCTCGTAGTCGCTGAGTTTGCTCACTGCTGGTCACTGAACCAAAGGGATCTCCGAAAGGTTCCCAAGAGTAGAGGCACTCCTGGTAAGCTCCCATATCTGCTAAACTATTATCCTTGGTATCCAGATATTCCTTATTCCATCGGCAAGGTCGCCAAATACGTAGTCGTAATGGACTTGAACTGTTGCTGATCATCTTGATAATCTCTCATTCTAAAATATTCAAAATTATTAAGTTCAGAGGATATTTTACAACGTATTTGGTAGTGTATTAAAGACTTACACATATTCTATCGCCAAATACTTAATAATATGAATGTGTTTTATCTATAAATGTCTTTGGGAGTTTGACATATGAATAATCTTAAAGATTCTAGGTTATAAAATGGGTTACAAACTTGAACAATTTTGAATTACTAGAAATATTTATAAAACCTCTTATTAGCTTTTCACTTACAGTCAATTAACCCCCAGACTTAAATTATGAATTAGTCTGAGGGCAATTTACAAACAAGAGATGCTCCTAAATCAGTGTATTAACCACAGAAGAAGATGCTATCCCATTTTGGGAATCATTGTTAATTGATTGCTGAGGCTGGACTTCTTCCTGTACACCCCGCATTTTAATTAACTTAATAGCCCGGTTGACGCTTTCTGGCAAAACTACTACCAAACTACCATCAGCAGCCATATCTAAGGCTTTGTTAATAGCTGTGGTTTCATCCAAAATTGATTCAAAGCGGTAATTAGGCTTAACTTGGGTAATACCTTCAACAATCAAATCTGAAGCTGAACCACGAGGTCTACCTCTAGTATCATCATCTTCCTTAACAATGATGTAGTCAAAGATATCTGCTGATAATCTACCTAGAGTAACAAAGTCTTCGTCACGGCGATCGCCAGGACCACCAATTACACCAATGCGCTGTCCCGTTGTCCAGTTGCGGACAAATGACCCCAAAGCCTCGTAACTAGCAGCATTGTGGGCATAATCTACCAAAGCATGGTATTTACCCAAATTAAACAAATTCATCCGGCCTGGGGTCTGACTTACAGAAGCACGAAAGCCTCTTAAACCAGCGCGAATTTGCTCAATGGTGACATCCTGAACAAAAGCTGCCAAACTAGCGGCTAAAGCATTAGCAATCATAAATGGCGCTCTTGCACCCATTGTCAAGGGAATATTTTCTGCCCTTTCGATGCGGTGCGTCCAATCACCTTTGACAATAGACAGATAACCATGTTCATAGATTGCGGCTACTCCACCCTGTTGGATATGTTTCCGTACCAGATCCGAGTCTGGATTCATGGTAAAGTAGGCAATGTTGGCCTTAGTCTTTTCTGCCATAGCCGCAACTCGGTGATCATCGGCATTGAGTACCGCATAACCATCGGGGAAAACAGCTTCAGCAACTACGCTTTTCAGATGGGCTAATTGCTCAATAGTATCTATATCGCCGATGCCTAAATGGTCAGCAGACACATTTAATACCACACCTACATTAGCATTTTCAAAACCTAACCCAGAGCGGAGAATACCACCGCGAGCCGATTCCAATACGGCTACTTCTACGGTCGGATCTTGAAGGATAACATGGGCGCTTTGAGGTCCTGTATTATCTCCCGATTCTACTAAGAAATCACCGATATAAGTACCATCTGTAGTTGTGTAGCCTACAACCTTACCAGTTTGCTTATAAATATGGGCTAACAGGCGAGTCGTGGTGGTTTTGCCATTCGTACCTGTAACTGAAAGTATAGGAATGCGGCTAGATTGTTCGTTGGGGAACAGCATATCCATAACTGCGCCGGCTACGTTGCGGGGTATGCCAACGCTGGGGGCAACGTGCATTCGGAAACCTGGAGCAGCATTGACTTCAACAATCACACCGTCTAATTCTCTTAAGGGACGGCTAATATCTGAAGTCACGATATCTATACCAGCCACATCTAAGCCGATAATTCTCACTATCCGTTGTGCTAACCAGCGATTTTCGGGGTGAATTTCGTCTGTGCGATCTACAGCACTACCACCTGTACTTAAGTTAGCTGTAGCTCTTAAATAACAAATTTCTCCCTGGGGTGGCACACTATTGATGGTGTACCCTTGTCTATCTAGGAGTTGGTAGCTGGTACGGTCTAGTTCGATTTTCGTCAAGACGTTATCATGTCCGTCACCACGTTTAGGGTCAAGGTTTGTTTCTTCAATTAGTTCTGTAATTGTAGATTTGCCATTACCCACGACATGGGCAGGAGTTCTCTCTGCTACAGCAACTACCTTGCCATTAACGACTAATACTCGATGATCTCGTCCTACATAATATCGCTCAACAATGATTGAGCGCGAGACTTGTCGAGCCATTTCATAAGCTGCTTCTGCGTCTTCCCAGTTGCGGATATCAATGGTGATCCCTCGTCCATGATTGCCGTCTAAGGGCTTAATCACGATGGGATAACCGCCAACATATTCAATGGCTTCTTCTAAATCATCAAAGAAATTGATGACTGTACCTCTGGGGACTGGTACGCCGTTGGCATCAAGAATCCGTTTAGTAGCTTCTTTATCACCAGCTAGTTCTACACCCAGAATGCCTGTGTTATTGGTCATTGTGGCTTGAATCCGTTTTTGATGGATACCATAGCCCAATTGAATTAAGAATCTAGCTGGTAAAGGCATCCAAGGAATACCTTTTTTCTCCGCTTCTTTGATAATGGCTTCTGTGGAAGGGCCAAGGGACGCATCACGCCAAAAGTCTTTGAGGTCTTGAACGTCTTGCTCTAGTTCGGCTTTGGGATAACGTCCTCGGTCAATAATACTTTGACATAGCCTGACTGCTGCCCGGGCTGCATAGCGACCCGCTTCTTCATTTAGGTACTCAATCACTACCTGGTAAATTCCAGGTGTGGCGGTTTCACGGGTGCGACCGAAACCTACGTGCATTCCCGCTAATTCCTGGAGTTCCAAGGCTACGTGTTCCACTATATGACCCATCATGGTGCCTTCTCGCACCCGCATTAGAAAACCACCACGACAGCCTGGGGAGCAGTAGTGACCCTCTAGACTTGGCAGTGCCTCTACTAATCCTTCATAAAAGCCAGCTATTTCATTTGAGGGGGTTTCGGCAAGGTTATCTAAGTCTAGGCGCATAACGATCAGTTTGTGCCGTCGAATGCTCCAGTAATTTGGGCCGCGTAAGGTCTGGATCTTGAGGATTCTCATGGGAATAGGTAGATGGAGATTCGTAACCAAAATTCTAGTTTTTTGCTGGAACTGACCGCTAAATTTGGCATTTGAAGCAGTTTTTCCTTCTGAGGTGGAATTGATCTAAACTCTAGAGGAAGAAATCAACATGGGGTCAACTCAGTGTAACCTGAGATACTCTATATCTTCCTATCGTCAGCTAGAGATGCGATGCACAGCAGGTAAAACAGTACGTTGGTAAAGATGGAAACGATCTCCGTAACTGAGGATATGTAGTCTTAAATTATGTACGGTTAAGGGTTCGTTAGCACTAACGTTAGGTTCGTTGGTGTGGGTAAGTTCGGTAGGGTCAACAATGGTGACACTGCCTTTGCCCATAACTTGTAGCCAACCATCGCGTTCAAACACGGCACAGGTATCTTCGTCTATACCAATACCTAATCTATCTGGGTGAGCAGCGATCGCGCTAACTAGTCGCCCCATCCGATTCCGGTTATGGAAGTGTTGGTCAACGACAACTTCAGGAATGAATCCTAAGCCTGTTGCCATGTCCACCAGGGAACGATTTGGTGTTTCACCACTACCACCACCTGCGATCATGTGATGTCCCATCACGGCTGCTCCAGCGCTGGTTCCTGCTAGAGTCAGTTGTCCGGCTCTTACCCGCTGGCGGATAATTTCCATTGCGGGTGTGTCGGACAGGACTCCACAAAGACGCAGTTGGTCTCCTCCTGTCAAGAAGACACCACTACAGGCTTCAAGAGATGCTTTAATCTCAGGATTTTCGCATTGTTCCCGTTCCCGAATGTCTAATATCTCAACCTTTTCCGCACCCATTTCTTCAAAAATGCGAACGTACCTACCAGCAATAATGGCAGGCTCACGAGAGGCTGATGGAATTATTGTAATATACGCCTTGTTACCACCAGCGCGAACAAAAAAAGTTCTTAGAATTTCACGTCCATGAACTTTATCTTCTGCGCCTCCGATAACCAGTACGGCGGTTTTAGTAGCTTGGGGTGTCCTCATTTCCAGCGATTTAACTTCTAACTGCGGCATTGTGTTTCTGCTTGAGGGAGTCAACAACTTCAGGTTAATTGAACAAGGTTTGGTGCTTGTTAATTTTTGCCTTTGGCTTTGATGAGAGGACACTGTTTGACGCACACGATGCCTCAATTTTCTCATGTCCGTCGTTCTCATGGCCAGCATCTTGTTTTTTACCTATCTACTTTTTCCAGATGGCTTTCATAGTGCTAAATTAACTATAATTCCCTTCTGGACTTAGGATTTAGTCGGTCTTGACACTCTTACTTCTGAGGCTAGTTGGATGTATCCCGGAAGTTGTTAACTTTGGTGGGATTATTAATTTAAATTTAGTAGTGACAATATTTAAACATAAATTAAGTAATTAGAAAAACTTTTGAGGTCAGTTGTCAGTGGTCAGTTGTCATTGGTGAAAACGATTCTTCTTCCTCTTGAACTTCTGAACTCCTGAACTCCTGACTCCTGACTCCTGACTCCTGACTCCTAACTCCTGACTCCTGACTCCTGAACTCCTGACTCCTGACTCCTGACTCCCGACTCCTAAATCCATGCTAGGTTATCAGTTATGGTATTGGCTAGGTATCTCCCCTTAAAATTAGTTCTATCGAATACGAATTACTGTGCGTTTTGATATAGTTACACTTTTTCCTGACTGTTTTACGTCAATTCTCAGTTCTGGTTTATTGGCTAAGGCTTTAGCTAAACAGATTGCTCAAGTGCATTTAGTTAATCCTAGAGATTTTACTACGGATAAGCATCATAAGGTGGATGATCAACCCTATGGTGGTGGCGTGGGAATGTTGATGAAGCCAGAACCAATTTTTGCGGCTGTGGAGTCTTTGCCGATTCTACCCCGTCGAAATGTGATTTTGATGAGTCCCCAAGGACAACCGATGAATCAGCCCTTGCTGCGCGAATTAGCCACGAATTACGACCAGTTGGTTGTGATCTGTGGTCATTATGAAGGGGTAGATGACAGGGTGCTAAATTTGGTAAATCGGGAGATTTCTTTGGGGGATTTTATTCTAACGGGGGGAGAAATTCCTGCGATGGTTTTGATTAATGGTGTGGTGCGTCTGCTTCCGGGAACTGTGGGTAAGGAGGAATCTCTGAAGACGGAAAGTTTTGAGGAATATTTGTTGGATTTTCCCCAGTACACTCGTCCGGCAAATTTTCGTGGTTGGCAAGTCCCAGATGTGCTACTAAGTGGTAATCATGCAGCGATCGCTCGTTGGCGTTTTCAACAACAAATTGAACGCACTGCTTCCCGTCGTCCTGATTTATTGGAAAAATGGCAAGAAGAGAGGGAGCAGGGGAGCAGGGGAGTAGGGGAGCAGGGGAAGTAGGGGGAGTAGGGGGAGTAGGGGGTGATGACTGTACCTCTGGGGAC
>NZ_VIKX01000133.1 GCF_009711935.1 Dolichospermum sp. UHCC 0259
CCTACTTCTACCTACCCTATAAACTCTCGAAAGTGGGGGGAGAGTGAAAAACTACATTTAAAAGTGTGGGGTAAAGTAAAGGTATTAGCAATAAAAATATCTGCTGGTGGGGTACTTTCTGTAGCCCGGTGAGAGGAATTAAAACCATAAATACTCAATCCCCGAATAGTTACATTGTCAGCAGTGACAGTGAAACCACGAAAAACTTCCGCATTCTCAGCAGGTGTTAAACTCACTACAGGTTGAGGAATATTAATTTCTACCGTTGGCGATTTTTTGCTATTGTATCCGGGCTGGGTTGTTCCATCAATAATTAACCCAGGAGTAGAAAGGGGTGGTAAGACTTCTTGCAGATAAATTGTAGTTTGATTTGGTGGTAAATTAAAGCTAATTTGAGAAGCTTGACTAGGGGTAATTTGAGCCTTTTCAATATTACTTAATTGTTCTACTTTTAAACTACCATTAATTAAAGAAATAGCTTCTCGCAGTGTCAAAAATTCATCTGCTTTTATTTCTCCATCCTGATTACTATTCACTAATATTTTTGGCCCTGCTGATGAAGTTTGGGCCAAAGCAATTTTTGGTACTACTATTAATAGTAATAATGAAAAACTTAATAATTTAGAAAATCTTAACCCACGAAGGTGGGTTTTGCTTGTGTAGCTGCGATTTTCAATCGCCCAACAATGATGAATAATTTTAAATTTTAATAGCTTCATATTTTTAACTTCCCTGGTGTAGTTCCTTTAACTAAAGATTCTTTTTGTTGTTGTGGTGCAACTTTTTGTTGTCCGAAACCTTCAAATAGTTCATTGAGTTTCAGGGTTAAACCTAAATATGGACCACCTGCGGAACGAGTTCCAGAAAAGTCTCGGTCATCAACTTTACCAAAGGCATAACCAGCAGCCAGACGCAAATTAGCATTGAGATAATAACCGGCTTCTAAAACAAAACCTGTTTCTGTGTAATTACCTTGACTAATTAATCTGGTTTCCCCGACTACATCCATGCTGTATCCTAAGCGATAAGTAGCTCGGAATTGAGCCAAATTTACTGTACTTGTCCCGGCTAAATCACTAGCGAGGTAAGAGGTACTATTCCGTATGCCATATTTACCATAAAATTCCCATTGCCAATTAGGAGCATAAATAGTCTCCATTGCGAAAGTATGATCTTGAGAACCTGTGCCACTTCCTAATAGAATGGTGTCGGGAATGGTAGCAGGATTTTGGCGATATTCATAACGTAATAGGGCATTAAATTTATCACTACCAATATCTCGATAAGCTAAACCTAGTTTAAAGTTAATCGTATCTCCTAAACCAATCAATTTTTGATTGGAAGAATTGGCTTGTTGGTAACGGGCTAAAGCTGTTAAAGAGGGGGAAATTTTCCCAGTTACCCCAGCAGAAATTACTGTATTTGAACCACCCCCTGAGTTACGATATTCATATTTAGCACTGGCTTGATAACTAGGATTGTCGGTGTAGTCTAGTCCGACGCTGTAGCTATCACCGCTATTAAAGCTAATGGATGAACCTGCTTGACCAAAGGCAAAGGGTTGAGAATATTGTTGACCGGTGGCATTTTTTGTAAAGAAGCTACCAAATACGTGTTCGTAAGCGACATTTAAGCGTAATCCTGGGGCAATAGTTAACTGATTTTTTAACCCAATTGCGCCTTGAGTGGTCATTTCATTAGCGCCACCAATGATGGAATAGCGCCCGGTTACGGTAGTATCTTTACCAAATTTTTGTTCACCATTAATATTTAAACTGGTGGCGGAATTACCGTTGGCTTGACTACCATTAAATAGTTGATGAGTTAAACTGACATTGACACCAGGAATAGCTGCCCAATTCAGTCCAAAGGTGGTGCGGGCGGGATAAACGCTGTCACTTTGATTAGAGAGGCTGAGTTCGTTTTGGGCTTGGAATGTGAGACTTTTGAAAATGGGAACACTGAAACGCGATCGCAATTGTTGAGAACTACCACCCAAAGATGTAGTAGAAATCCGATCTTGGCGATCGCGGTAAATCCAGTCTAAATCTAAGTTAGCTTGACCAAACCGCTGTTGAATACCGGCTGTGATCGTTGTCAGAGAGTTATTAACTAAACTACCTGGAGTCGCTTGTGTTTGGGGAGTAAAGAGTTCTTCAAAGGTATTTCTTGGTTGGGGCGCTATGCCAAAATTGTCTTCATGGTCATACTGCAACCGCAGATTTGTACTGTTAGTTACCTTACCTGTCAGTTGCGCTCCATAACGGGTTTGTCCAGGAGAAAAACTGGTGGTAGCATTATTGGCAAATCCTGTAGATACGGTATTGTAATACGTCCGACCTTGCAAACCGGGGAAAAGAGTTCCTCTAGCATCCAAACGATAAGCTTGGCCACTTACCTGACCTGTTAGCTCGGAATTATTGCGAGAATGGGCATATTCAGCAACAATTTGACCATCGCCACCCAAGGAAATTTGGGCATCTGCACCATAAACTTCAAAGTCCCGGATACCTTGATTTTCTTGCAAATAAGTTGCACCGAACCAACTTTTTTTATCAGCACCTGGATTTAAGTTATATTGCAAACGACCTGCATAAATTTTCCCGTCTGAGTTTTTGGCATCATACTCATAGGTAACAATAATTCGGCGGACTAATATCTGTCCATATTCATCTAAAGCAGTTCGCAGAATCGGTTCTCTAAATAATAAAGTCCCCCGATCATAATCAACGTCGTAATCTGGTCCTCTGGAGAGTTTTCGCCGCTTAATTACTGTTCCGGGGCGATTGAGTTCTTCTAATTCCAGATAGACGTTTTCGCTACCTCCTGTTAAGATGCGGCGAGAGAGGAAGTAATAGCCACTTGTCCCATCTGGTGCAATAGTATCTCGTTGAAAACCCTTAACATATTGACTATAAAAACCTGTAATTGCCAGATTTCCGATATTATAGTTAGCTTTAAAACCATGCAACTGACGACTGGTAGCTGTATATTGCTGTGATGGTTGGGACAATTCTTCCGTATTGTAGTCACCCCACATAAAATAGTCGGGGTTAGCGCCGGGAATATTGGGCGATCGCTCCAACCGAGCATATACACTATCAATAGAAGGAGTAACTAGGGAAGATGTGGAACTATCCCCATAAACTGGATAGTTTTGATTATTAGATGAACCAGTTCCAAACAGATTAGTATCACAGTTGCAATCTTCATTCAAACTGCGAGAACTGTTATATGCACCAGTAAATAACCACTCCCCTATAGAACCAGTGGCAAATATAGCTGATGTAAAACTTAGTTGTGTATCGTTATCTTGATCAGGTGGGAGAAAATCACGATAGGGACTGTAATAATCTGTACCCTTTGCCCCCAATCGCACATCTATCACCCCAGTCAACAAACTCGACCGCAGTGCAGTTTCAAACTGGAGTTGAGTAAAGCCCTCTAACCCTGTTGCTGCGGCACTAATCCGCACTGTTTGAGCTTTCCTATCGGCACGTAAAGTCGCTTCAAACAGCCCATCTTTAGCTTGTACTTGGAATCCTGGTTGATCTAGTTGGAAGTCTGCACCAATAAACTCACCGGCTGTAGGCGTTAAGGTAATAACAGCATCTTGATTAGAGCGATTACCATTTTCATCTAACAGTTGTCCCTGAATTACTGTAGTGGAACGACCATCTGCGGGGATTCGCGTAGCTCGACTAACTAATTTTAATTCTGTGGGTGCGCCTTTAATGGCAACTTTAACTACTTCTGGTGGTTCTGTACTGCCCAGTATCCGCGCCGAAATAGTATTTTCCTCTGATTTTAAACTCACACCATACCAGGTTTGCGTTACCAAATTGGTACTGCTATCTGTTTCTGTCCGTCCGATTAAGTTAGGATCAACTAACTCACCATTAACTCTTAATTCTATCTGACTCCCCACACTAAATTGGAGAACAATGGTAGTAGTAGGATTATCTAAAACATCATCAGATTTAGGGGAGAGAATTTTCACTCCTTTGGCTGTTGGTGAAACTTCAGATGATGTTTTTGTCGGGTTTAAAGAATCTGGAACTGGCGCATTTTCAACTTTTTCTGGAGGTTTTAAAGAATCTGGAACTGGCGCATTTTTAATTTTTTCTGTGGGTTTTAAATCAGCATTAACAGGAATATTTTCCGTTTTTTCTGGGGTGGAATTAGCAAAATCCAAAGATCCAGCCACAGGAATATTTTCTGCTTTTTGGGTTGTCTCAATTATGGGTGATGGAGACTTGCCAGGATTGTTAAAATCTAGAGATCCAGCTAGAGGAATATTTGGCGTTTTTGGGGCTGTATCTATAGGTAATTGGGTTACAGGAACAGCAGTTTCTTCTGCCTTCTCTGTAATTTTTGGTTGAGAATTAGCAGCATTATTTGTACTTTCTTTGCCACTAATTTCATCACCTACCTGAGTTGGCGGTTCTGCTGGCTTTGCTTCAGTTGTACTTTCAGCTTTAACTAAATTATGAGAGAAAAGAAAGCTAAAAACTCCAGCAATAGCTGTCACTAATCTCAGATTAAAAATACCAGGACGGCGAAGTTTTAGTTTCATTTTGTTTCCTCCTCCTGGAATGTCGGAGTGACAGCAAAGTTCATTCTTACCATCCCCCCAGGTTCTACACGCACCAAGCGAGATTGGCTATTACGTTCATTAAATTTCCGATTTGGAGCTAGGGTATATCCTGGTAAACTACTCAAGTCTAATACCCCTGTATGCGCTCCTGGTAAAACATTAGCTAGGGAAAATAAACCATTGGGATCTGTGATGATGCGATTACCATTTTCGAGATAAATTACCGCATTTGGTATTCCTGGTTCTCCTCGTTGTTGTTCTCCATCAAAGTTTTTATCAACAAATACCCGACCAATAATTATCCCGCAACTACTGGTAATTCCCGGACGGACTTTTAAATAATGGGTTGCTGGTCCATCAGTCACAGTTAAATTATTATCAATTCGTTGTGAAGTAGCGATCGCACTATTTCTTCCTGTTCCTCTTTGAGCATCATTAGTTAATTGCACTGCATAAGCTATATTGACAGTTTGATTACTATTCAGATTTGTCGGGATAGTAAAAGTCACCGTATTCCCATTGCGAACAGTGGTAATAGCTACGGATTGTCCATCTATTTCTCCTCGGACTGAATTAGGCAAAAAGTTGAAACCTATTGGTAAAGTATCTGTCACCGACACATTTTTTGTGGCTGCTTCCGATGTATTTTTCACAGATACACGATAAATAGCCGTATCTCCTGGTTCTGCTGTTGCGCGATCGCCTGTTTTCGTGATCCGCAGTTGATTTGGTTGACACAACTTAGCCTGAAAATTCAGCGCCAACAGACTTAATGATTGAGTTGCGGCATTATTGACCAACACCTCTTCACTTGTAATAGTTGTGCTATTATCAGTCACACTAATCGGTTGACCATTGAGAGAAGTGGCTCGATACCTAACAATATTATTTGTATTACTTAATATTTCCAGCTTAATACGTTGTTCTTGAAAGATAGAATTTGCCGGTGGATTAACTACAAAAATATAGGTTTTGCCCACATCAATTTGACCCTTATTAGCATCCAGCAAAAAATTATATACCCCTTTAAAATTTGCAGGGCTATTTACAATAAAATAAGGATTAGTATTTTGACTATTTGGTTCAAGTCCTGCGGGTACATTATTATTAGGAACGTCTGGCACTTCTGTGGTTGTTAGGGAAACCAACTGTCCTAACTCCGTACCTGTAGCACCAAGCGGTTCATAAACCCCCACCGAAAACCCTGTATAGTCATCTAAAAGCGTCCCTCCACAACCGAAAATTCTGCCTAGAGGATCAACCAATTCATTATTCGCTTGGATAGGAACAGAACTTCCTTGAATTGTGATTATACTATTTGATTTAGCATCCGGATCTGTGTAGCTATAAGTATAAGCAGCCTGATTGACTAAATCAAATCTTCTGACGTTTCCTGTTTCCTGTCCTCTAACAATTACAGGCGTGGTAGCTTGCAAGATGCTTCCTAACAAAATACTAGCTGTTAATTTTTTGCAACAGCCACCTTGAGAAGTTAAATAATTTTTGATTAGCCAATAAATATTCACGATTAGAAAGCATCTTCGATGAAATGACTTAGTTAATTTTGATAGTTTTATAGTAAGCACCCACCAGCCAGGGAATAAATTCCCTGTCTTATAGCTCAAGTCCGTTAAAACGGACTAATAAGTTTTTCTAGTATTTAGTCATCTTCAGATGACTTCTGCTATGAGACTGGGAATTAATTCCCAGTTGGGTTATGGGTTTTACTAGCGGACTTGAGTTTCATAGGTTGCTGTCACAGTTGCTTTTCCTGGCACAGATGGAACTTGGATACGAATATGAGTATAAGCTGTTGCTGGTGCAGGCTCAATCTCTACCTTACCTTTGCGGGTCACTTCAACAGTGGGATTTTCTACAAAAGTGCGTTGATTATCAATGCTATAGGTGATTTTACCATCATTAGAAGTCCTCGTTGATTTCAACACATACACCATTTGTTTAGGAATAGGTTGATTAAGAGTTAAGTTTTTAATAGGTCTATCACTCTTATTACTTCCTGTTAAAGTATATTGCAATATATCCCCAGGTTTAACAGATGCTTGACCCTGCAAAGCTTCCCATGTCTTAACTTCCTTACCCTCTTTGTCTTTAACAATCACTTGTTTTTTTGCTTCCAATCGTAATTCCAGTTGGGGCTTCTTATTATTACTTTGAGCAACTGCACTGGTAGACTGCCATACAGGTGCTATTCCTGGAACTTGATTAATAAAAGGTACAGTCCCAACTAAAACAAATGCACTTAAACTAGCTATAGAAAAACGTTTCATATTTATATTCTCTTTTAATTCAATATCAGTCATCAACAAAGGAAATAGATATCACCATTTCCCGTAGGTTGGGTTAAGCGACAGCGCAACCCAACGCATTTCAATACTGTTCGGTTAGCGAAATGTAGGTTGGTTTAAACGATAGTAAAACCCAATAAATGCTTACAAATGTTGGGTTTCCTTGCGTCAACCCAACCTACATAACTGACACTTACACCCCTAGTGGTAGAGGCAATCCTCCTATGATTGCCCCTAATATGGTGTTCTAGTTCACCTTGCGTTGGAAAGTAAATGTTCTCGCAGCAGAACCTGGTGCAATCTGTCCAGTCACACTATTGACATATCTGGTAACATCAGTAATTGAAGTCACTCCAGTTACGTCACCAGTAGGAGTAGTTGCAGGATCACCATTGAAGAAGGTGATGGTTGAAGCTCCAGAATCAGTCGCCGAACCAACAACGTTACTGGTGTCAATCTGCTGATTGAGATCGTTATCTCTAGCCCAGTTGTTTGGTGCTAACACACCATTCTCAGTAATTACAACTTTGTCAGCATTCAAAATCACATTACCTGTTCCTACTACAGGGGTAGAAATATTTTTGTAAGTAATCCGATACTCAATAATATTTCCTGGCTGAGGTCTCTTCTGAGCAGTACTAAATGTGCCATCTGTACCATTTATTGCCGGACCTGTTCCCTGTAAAAGTCTTGATGTTTTCAGCAGTTGCAAGAATCCAGTATACACCCGGTCAATAGTGATGTTATTAGCCTCTCCAGCAGTTACTAAACCATCAACAGTGACAGTATCAATAAAAGCTGTAACAGGTACGGGGAAACCACGTTCCATATTTGTATCGGTTGATAGTGCAGTAGGATTAGGTAAGTCAACGCTCACACCATAGCTGTCTGTAGCATTACTAGCGACGTTATCAATTCGCACTGGGTTACTGGCAGTAATTGGCAGACCACCAACTGTACCTACTCCACTACCAGGAACGAATGTAAAGCCAGTAGCGTTATTGTAGGTGTAAGCAGCTCTCAAGCTTTGATAAGATATCGTTACCAGTGTATCATTTGGCAAATCAGTTGCTGTTGCTGGTGCTGTTGGTAACAAAGAGATATTGGCAGCACTTCCACCAGTATTCTTCACCGTGTTAGTAAAGGTTACTGGCGATGGGTTAATTGTACTACCAGGAGCAACGAACTCGTCAATTATTGCGGATTTGTTAGTAAAATCATCATTGTTATTAGTTGGACCAACAGCATCCGGTGCATTATTTGGTCCATTTACCAGCGACACAGCGTTAGGGACTGAGATATCTAAGGTGTTGTATTCACCATTACCATCATTCGCCGCACCAGTGTTATTGTTCGCTGGGTCAGTTCCACTGGCTGCTTTTGTATTAAAGCCATTGTCTGGTGTATTTACAAAGGTTGTACCGTTGTAGTTACTTGGAGTTTGGTCACCGGACGCATCATAAACGAGTACATTGTTTGGATCTCCAGAAGTTTGACCAAACACTTGAGCAATGTTGTCAATAGTAGTTGCTGTTGTTGCGGGTAAGGGTATAGAACTGGTTACAACTTGGATACTAAAACCACTAACAGTTACCCCTGGTGAAACAGAAGTGATAGTAGCAGGATTGTTAATAAAACCGACTCTTCTCACTGTATTTAATGCAGGTGCGTTAGTTGTCCATGTAGCTGCGTTAGCATTTATAGTAGTTGGGTCTTGAGTGGAGTAAACTACTTGCCAACCTGTAGGAGCAGTAGGAGTGCTATTAAGCACTGTATTGGCTGGAACAGCATCGGAAACTAAAATGCGAGTGGCCGCGGCTGCCGCAGTACCAGTAGTAGTAGTAGTGGTATCAAGTTGGATACTTGTACCAATTAAAGGTGCTGGTATCTGACCACTATTGGTGACATCATTGTCCTCGACTCGCAAATTCAAACCATAGGTGATCACATCGTCATTAAGTACGGCTGTGCTGCCAGGAGCGTAAGCTGTTCGAGTTTTGAGGATAGTTGCTAAAGCCTTGATTTGCGGAGTAGCCCCTACTGTAGTATTTTGGGTAGCGCTGGCTTCTCTAACACCATTGATTGGAGCGCCGTTTACTGGGTCAGCATCTACTGTGAAAACGTCTCCACCATCCGCAACACGGGCTTGGTTTTGAGCATCCCCTGGAGTTTGACCTAATCGAGCGGTAATAGTTTCTCCTGCTACAGCACTATTTTGCACGGTAACAGGTACGCGCACCAGCACACTACCATTAACTGGGACAGCGGCTGTAGTGAGTCCACTTGTAGGTACGTTTATCCAGTTTGTACCACCATCAGTGCTATATTGCAATTGACCAGGAGTGGTTGATCCCGGTAATGTACCCGAAACTGTTACAGGACCTGTTGTTGTAGATACGTTAGGAATCTGGAATTGGGTTGGAGAGTTACCGACGTTGGTTACTGTGAATGTATAGGATAGGAAATTTCCTGGTTGAACAGCACCACCGGGGTTTGTGAGGTTGTTAATACCAGAACCTGTTACGGTAATACCAGCTACTTCAGCTATAACAACCCTGACAGTGTTAGAAGTTGAATTGATTGGTGTGTTAGGAACGTTAGGATCTTCGTAGGTCGCTGTTGCTCTGTTATCAATCTGTGTCCCAGCAGTAGTTCCTTCAGCAAAGGCAGGGGCAACAAAGGGGAAGAAGCCGTTAGCGATAAAGGCTGTGGCTATTAAGGAGCGGAATAATTGAGATTGTTTACGGGATAAGAACTTCTTAGGAGTTTTCATTGGGATGTGTATATGTAAGTAGGTGAACAAAATAAAAATGAGGGGTATTGCGTTTTATAAAATGGCTGAAACTCAATCAGAATATCGCATTGAGACAACTTTACATACCGTTACATACCTTTAAATTTTCCTGTTGACCTACTTACTAGCTGGTTTAATAGTCTGTAATAATCCTGCTTCAGATATTTGAATCATCCATAAGGATTACAGATATGAATATCCAATAGACCCCTTTGCCATCCTATTTGGATGGTTCGGAAAGTAGGAAATTGGAGTTACTTGTCCCTTAGAAATCGGACATAAAGAGGTTTGATGTTACTGTCTATCTGTCGAAACGGTTATACCGATTCTGGAGTATTCGCTACTTCACTTAGTATTTACTGATTTTCTCACTGTATACAGCAATTGTGAAAAAATTGTGGAAGATTTACTTAAGTAAGGCGTTGTATTTACTTAAGTAGCAAATATTGGCAAACTAAGCTAATTTTTCCAAGTTTTTCCAAGTTTTTCATCCTCAATACAAATAGATTTATTTGTATATCTTGACTTCGCCTAACTATAAATCACATACAGTGTTTTTGCATAGAGTCACCAATACTTTAAATACTTAGAATAGAAATAGGTTAAAGAAAACATTATCCCTGGCAATAATACTCTCAGCACTTATTTGTATAACTTGTCCTACATGAAAATAATGTCAGTATTTCTTGTGTTTAAATAAGAATAAATTTATCAATAAAAATACTTATGTTATTAGCTATTAACATGGCTATAAAAGCAATTTGCATAAAATATGTATGTAAATATACTTTATTTTTCTGAAGTTATTGCTTTTACTAAAGGAGTATATTGTAATATTTATGGAATGACTTAATTCATATATGCAAATCATAAAATGTAATTTCTGCATGGAAGATTGCACTATTTACATATTTAATGGGCTATTCTTTATGGAATCTTTATACACAAAAATTCATTAACGGAAAATTAACCACAAGTACAACTATCTACCTGAATCCTGTTTTGATCAAACCCGACAAAAATAGTCGGGTATGTTTGACGTGGATTTCGCCGCGTGCTACTATCATTCCAAAGTTGACGGATACCCAGGGAAAGCAAGATTATGACTCAGGCGATTACAAACCTCAACCAAGCGAACACTTCTATTCTCAAGGCTTTGAAGTGTAAAGAGTGTGGAGCGGAATACGAACTCAAGGCTACTCATGTATGTGAGTTGTGTTTTGGACCGTTGGAAGTCAAATATGATTACAATGTTCTCAAGAGCTTAGTGAGTCGAGAAACGATTGAAGCTGGGCCTAATTCGATTTGGCGCTACCGCCACTTTTTGCCCGTTGCTACAGATAATTTTATAGATGTTGGTACAGGGATGACTCCCTTGGTGCGTTCTCACCGTTTGGCTCGTCGCCTGGGTCTAAATAAACTTTATATTAAAAATGATGCCGTTAATATGCCCACCCTGAGCTTTAAGGATCGGGTGGTGTCAGTTGCCCTCAGTAGAGCGAGAGAATTAGGTTTTACGACTGTTTCTTGTGCTAGTACAGGTAACTTAGCAAATTCTACAGCAGCGATCGCAGCCCATGCCGGTTTAGACTGCTGTGTGTTTATTCCTTCTGACCTAGAAGCTGGTAAGGTAATCGGTAGCTTGATTTATAGTCCAACTCTGATGGCTGTGAAAGGCAACTATGATCAGGTTAATCGTCTTTGTTCGGAAGTTGCTAATACTCATGGTTGGGGTTTTGTGAATATTAATTTGCGTCCCTACTATTCCGAAGGTTCTAAGACATTAGGTTTTGAAGTTGCAGAACAACTAGGTTGGGAATTACCAGATCATATTGTTGCACCTTTGGCTTCTGGTTCTCTGTTCACCAAAATCTATAAAGGTTTCCAAGAATTTGTCGAAGTTGGTTTAGTAGAAGCGAAAGATGTCCGTTTCAGTGGCGCTCAAGCAGAAGGTTGTTCTCCCATTGCGACAGCATTTAAAGAAGGTAGAGACTTTATTCAACCAGTTAAACCTAACACAATTGCCAAATCAATTGCGATCGGCAACCCCGCAGACGGCGTATATGCTGTAGAAATCGCCAATAAAACCAATGGTAATATTGAATCAGTTAATGATGCCGAAATTATCGAAGGTATTAAACTCTTGGCAGAAACCGAGGGCATTTTCACAGAAACCGCAGGTGGTACAACCGTTGCTGTTCTCAAAAAATTAGTCGAAGCTGGTAAAATTGATCCAGATGAAACTACAGTGGTTTATATCACTGGTAATGGCTTGAAAACCCAAGAAGCAATTCAAGGTTATATTGGCGAACCTTTGACAATTGATGCCAAACTGGACAGTTTTGAACGGGCTTTAGAAAGATCCCGCACACTTGACCGCTTAGAATGGCAAGAAGTTACAGTTTAGTCATTAGTCAGTGGTCATTAGTCATTAGCAACGGACAACTGACCACTGACAATCAATCGCTGACAACCAACAACCGATAATTGACAATTAATTATGCCCGTAAAAGTTTTAGTCCCTACCGCTTTGCAAAAGTTTACAAACAATCAAGCTGCTTTAGAATGTAGCGCTAGTAATATTTCTGGATTATTAGATTCCTTAGAAGTAAGCTGTCCTGGTATTAAAGCGCGTTTGTGTGATGATGAAGGAAATCTTAGACGGTTTTTGAATTTCTATGTCAACAGCGAAGATATCCGCTTTTTGGATGGGGCAAAAACAGTCCTTAAAGATGGAGATGAAGTGAGTATTGTTCCCGCTGTTGCAGGTGGTTGAAATATTTATTGGGGTTTAGGGTATGGGTTTTTGAAAGTCCCAAATTACCCATTACCCAATTGTATGGTTTTTTAAAAGAAAATGCTATTTGCAAGCGATCGCTAATTATACTTAATTCCATAATTAATCTTGTTAACTTTACGCCAACATTGCATTCCCATTATAGCATTAGCCATTACCAATCTAAAATAGATAGAAAGTATCAGATAATCGTTATATATAAATAGTTGTGGCCATGCTCTGGTATGTCAAAATGGAAATGATTGACTACCCCAAAATGAGCAATGGCAGAAGAAACTAATCAGAATCAAGCGGGTGATGTGGGTTCTAATCCTGCTGCAACTGCCCCAGAAAAGCCCTCAGCAGACGCGAAAGCTGCCAAAAAGGAAAAAGCACCAGCTTTGGAAGATAAGCCTTTTCAAGAGTTTATGCAGCAGCACTACCTCCCAGCATTGCAAGAAGCAATTACTAAAGAAGGTGTACCAGATGTCAAGCTGACTTTTGCAAGACAGAAGTATCCTATTATTGGTTTTAACTCAGCGGAAGAATGCTGGCAAGTTATCGGTTCTTGGCAAGGGGGACAGCGCCAGTTTAACGTATATTTCCCCGACGAAAATATTCAAGGGAAAAAAGGTTTTTCCTGTCATGAAGGTAAAAAACCGAGTACCCTAGAATCATTTTTAATTGATGAGCGCAAAACTACCCTAGAATTATTGGTATCTCGGCTAGTGTATCGCTTGAATGGACAAAAGTGGCTAGGTAGAAATTAGTCAATAGAATAATAAGTCACGACTCCAGAAATGGGGTCGTTATTTTCTGTCTGCATCAGGATTTTCAGAATTTAGGGATTTTTGTTGGAATTTATTCAGATTCGTCGCTTATCGGTTTTTGAGCAGAATGTCGTACAAAAAGAATTTGGGATCTTGCGTCTCTTTTATGGTAAAAACTAAAATTACTAAAATTCAATTCCGATAAATTTAAATCATTAAAGCTGAAAACTCTATCCCTGTAACCCACATTCCGCAGGTATTTTATTTGACGGATAATGACTTTTGTTCTTCCCTCCCCTGCTCCCCTGCTTGCCTTCACCCGTCATTTTTGGATTGACAGACTACTAGTTTGCATCGACTTGTGTGTACACCGTAGCCTTGCTTGCGGGGAGGGGCTAGGGATGGGGGGTTCATTAAGGTTTTTAAACCCACGCAGGCGGTCACTGAGCTTGCCGATAGCGTAGCGTGGCGTTAGCCATAGTGTGGGTTTCGCCTGTGTAGACGCGGTTTCTAACTGCCCAGATATGTATGAATTTACACTGAGAGAGCTTTTTACCCACTCACTGACTTTTCAAATAACCCTAATGAACAAATAATTTGCGCTTCCTGTTGTCTATCATCAGGATGAATTACACACAAAGAATTATTATCACGTAAAGAGATAATCATCGTTACTAATTGTTCATCACTAATCCCACTTTTAAACTGACGATTAAGTTTAATAACAGTAGTTTCCTTTAAAGGATAAAGATAAATTTCCTCAACAGCTTTTTTCAAAGTTTGCCAATCTTCACCTGATGAAAATAACGGGGTTTCTGTCTTCTTAATATAAGCATCTAATCTATAATATGTTCGATATCTTGCCCCTTTAGAGCTTCCTAATTGTCCGCCACTTGTTTTGTGCTGTTCCAACACCAAATCAGCCCCTTGAGAGACAATTTCATGATGTTGGGGATGCTTTTCTAAAGGGGGTGTATCCCGGTTACATCTAGCCATTCTCAAAATTCTCATTTGCGATTGAGTTACACTTTCTCCTTCCTTATTTATCCAAGCTAAAGCATCTGTACCATCAGCAGTGCGAAGATACATTAACACCCCTTCAGGATCTAAATTTGTTCCTTGATATTCCCGCGTAGAATAGATAACATTAGGCAGATTTTTAATAATTTTTTCTAAATCAGGATCAGCATCTATGGCATTTTTCCAAATTTGAAAAGCTTCTGAAGTTAGATCAACTTCTCCATCTTCTGCTTCATCTAAAATACCAGATTTTTCATGATAAAGATCAAGTATTTCTTGATAGGAAAAAGTGTCTTCAAAAAATGCCTCATCTGTTCCCACCACATTAGCATTTTCTTGTAATCTTTCCCCTAATCTTCCGCGCAGATTAATTAATTCTTCAACTCCTTCCGCAGGTAAAAAGGAATAACAGAGAATTTCTGAAGCTTTTTGGCCAATTCTATCTACTCTTCCCGTTCTTTGAATTAAACGAATAATTGCCCAAGGTAAATCATAATTAATAATTATCCGACAATCTTGTAAATTTTGCCCCTCACTTAAAACATCGGTAGCAATTAAAATTCTGATTTGGTGTTCTTGAGTAATATTTTGTTTATTACTTTCAGGACTAAAACGATATGCTAATATTGTCGGATCATTTATTTTCCCCGTTACCAAAGCAACTTGTTGAATATCCTCCTTTTCTAAAGACTCTTGTAAATAACGCGCTGTATCCGCAAATTGAGTAAAAATCAAAATTTTCTCATCTGGATGAATTTCTGTGACTAATTTTTGCAAAGTTTGAAATTTTTGATCTTGTTGATAACTCCATTCTCCGCAATTATTTAACAACTTCAATAAAGACAAAGCATCTTCTCGTAAATGTTTTTTTAAGTCAGCATTAAATAATCGAGAATTTAACCATTTAAACCGTTTTTCATATTTGCTTTGATAAAGTTCATAAATAGTTTTTGCTTGACGTTTATATTCTGTATCTTTATTAATTAAACTGACAAAACTAATCTCATCACTTTCATCATTTTCATCATCAGCTATTTCAAAATCTAAAGCTGTAGAATTAACCGTATCAATATCTTCATCATTATTATCAGGATCTAAAAATTCTGCATCTTGTGTACCGATAGGAATATCTAACTTATTTTCTAACGCATAAAGATAAACATAATTCCGTAAAATATGCCGTTCTAAAGACTCTAAAAAAGCAATTCCACTACTTTCCAATCTTTTAAATAAATTCGTGCGACAAAAACCCATTAACCGTCTTCCCGCGCGAGATAAACCATTTAAAATCTGTTGTTCTGTTGCTGTGGGAGGTTGTTTATATTTATCTAAAGTGTAATTTCCCAAACCGTAACGGGGTAAAGATAGAGAATTGATAATTTCGACAACTTCACTAGCATATAATTTTCCATAATGATCACTTTCTGGATTACTAATAGTGAATTTAGCAGTTTTAGGAATCCGCACAGGAAAATAAGAACGACTACCATCAGAAAATTGTAAATATTTACGTCCATTTAAAGGATCTGTTTCTGCATAATTATTTTTGATAAAACTGCGAGTTCTCCTAATCATATAGCGATTCATCAATTGTTGCCAATCTTCAAAATATTCGCTTTTTTCAAATGCTGCTAAAGTTCTCACGTCGGTTTGGGGATGTTTGCGTTTAAACTCCATTTCATTCCCCAATTCTCTGATTAAATGTTCGGGTTTAATCCCCAAATCTTTGGATTCAGGAATAAATAACCGTAACTGTGCAGATAAATCAAAATAGCTTTTATTGTAAGGAGTTGCAGTCAGTAAAATACACCGACTTCCGCTTTGTTCTATATATTCCTTAATAGCTGCATAACGTTGTCCATCTCGATTTCTTAAATTATGACTTTCATCTATTAAGACTAACCGAAACCGCGCGGGAATTGTGGGTAAGATTTTACTAACTTGACTAATAGAAATTACTGCACCTCTTAAACCATATTCTTCTCGATATTTTTCCCACATAGAAACGAGATTTTTTGGACAAATAATTAAGGTACTAATCCCAAGTTCCTCTTCAATAATTTTCGCTATAGCTGTTCCAACTAATGTCTTTCCTAATCCTACGACATCCCCAATCATCACCCCACCGCGACGGTTCACATAATGCGCGGCTATTTTCACCGCTGCTGCTTGAAAAGGAAATAATTGAAAGTCGGAAGGGATTTGATATTGACTCAAACCATCTCGCGCTTCCTGAGAGAGATGATAAGCCATTTTTAGATACACATAATAAGGATCAATTAACTTGTCTGTTGCCCAACTTTCATCTATAATTTTTATTAATTCTTGAGAAATATCTAAACAAAAGTTATCTTCCCAACGTTCATTAAACCAAGTTTGTAATTTATTTGTGGCATCATGATCTAAAATATCAACATTCAGTTCTCCTTGAGATGATAAACCTGAAAAGGTTAAATTACTACTTCCTAAAAAACCGATAGCGGGTAAATTGGCATGATTTTGAGGAACTAAATATAATTTCGCGTGGAGAGGATGACGTAAATAGAGTTTAACAACTACTTTTTGAGATTTTAATTGTGATTTAAGTCTTTTTAAACCCAATTCATCAGCATTATTTGGTTTTCCGATCATTAACTGTTGTCGAAATTCCTGAACTATGCGTTTTTGCAGTTGAGAAGATTTACTTCTATCTATGGGTTTCTGAGATATTCCTAAACCTAACATTTCATGAAGTTCATCTTTGGGTAATCTTTGCATTCCAATTAATAACCGACAACAATTATTTTCTCCTCCGCTAAATTGTTCAATTTCCTCTTGAATTAATTTCCATCCTCGCAGGTTGAAATAACCGACACAAAAATCAGCCCTATTTGCAGATTGGAGGCTTTTTTTGAGGATAGGTAATAGTTGATCATTTATATTATCAAAAATCCGGGGCATAGTTTTTTATATTAGTTAATTGTCAGAATCAGGATATCCAGGATTTAAGGATTTCCAGGATGGAATAGATATCTGAATTTTAGCCAAGTTAGCAAAGATTTATTTCTCAATTTCCTTAAATTGTTTAGTATTCGCTAAAAATTCTGTTTCATCTTCTTCTCCCCATGTTCCCGCAAGATAATCTAAATCATGATAAGGATAAGAATTAGATACATTTTTTTCTGATTTAGTTATTTCAACAGCCGCTTGTAGCAAATCATCTTCTGTTTCCAAAGTTTCTAACCATTTAGTGTCAAATTGTTGGGTAATTTTTTGGGAGATAATTTGATATTGATTATCTAAAATACTGCGATGAATAGATAAAATTTCCTTTTTCTCACTATGAGTTTTATCTATGAATTCTTTAAGTAATTGATAAACCTCATCAAGTTTTTCTTCAGGTATATTGTCAATTTCTGCTTGAATCAATTGTTTAACAGTCATGGTTTTTACTCCTGTTGCTAATTTTGATATTATAGCACATTTTCAGATCCCCGACTTCTGATATCAAGTGAAAATTTATTCACAAGATTTATCAAAGAAGTCTGGGATATTTAATTATCATCAAATCTTAATCTGCAACTTTTGCTAACCAAGCAAGTAAATCATCCACATTATTAAAATCTAATAATGCTTCACTCAACTCTTCTAAAATATGTAAGGATAAACCAGCAACAGAACCGCGTATTTTCGGCGATATTTCACCAAACCGCTTACTCAATTGTCGCATAATTAAATTAAAAGTTGCTTCTTCTAGTCCTTCTTCTCGTCCTTCTTTTCTTCCTTCTTCTTTTCCTTCTTCTTTAATTTCTTGATAAACTCGTGTTTCTTTGAGTGTGATTCCTAACATAGATTCTACCTCTTGACGGTTGAGATTTTCAAACTTGTACATCATGATAGTTGTGATCATTTCTATTATGACGCGATTTGATGATGATGGTTATTTTCTAATTCATTTAAGTGTATTTTATAACCACCAGGAAATAAATTTCCTGGCTAATAGCTAAAGTGCGTTAAAACGCACTCCTTTAAATTAATTTAATCAAAGATCACACATTATTCTCTAAACAGAAAAAACCAAAATATCTAGTCGGTTTAAACCGACTTTAGCTATTAGACAGAGAATTTATTCTCTGGCTTTCTGGCTTTATTGTTGGAATAGTTTGTAAAAGATTGTATCTCGACGCATAACATAAATAATTTCTATTAATTAATTGTTTGATTATTATATCAAAACATTGTTGATTTATTGGCTTCCACAACCACCATGAAATGAATTTCATGGCTAATAGCCAAAGTTTACTAAAGTAAACTGAAAATTTAGACAATTATTAGTCATCTTTAGATGACTTTCGCTATGAGACTGGGAATTAATTCCCAGGCGTTTATCGGTTTTATATTAATTTAACAAAAACTAGCATTGTGCTAAACCCCTAGGTTGACGTTATTAATTAACCCTTAAACCATATCCCGATAAGCCTTTAAAGCCGCATCTTTCACCGTTTCCGCAACAATGGGAAAGGTACTCAATATGTGACTAAATTCCCCTTCTGTTAACCCATATAAATGGGCAATTATTCCATCTAATTCGGCGCGGATTTTCCCTCTTTCTCTCTCGTCTGTAACTCCGTTTTTATGACTTCCTAAACCCACTTCTTTCGCTAATTCATCATATTCTGGTGTTGTACAGATTAATTTAGCCGCACGTTCTACTATTTCTTGAAAATATGCGTCTTTTTCTGTTAATCTGGGAACAGAAATTTGGTTAATTAAACCAATTGTCACATTATTATTAAGGCGACTCCGAACTTGAAAATCAACGACAAAAGAACAAAATAAAGCACAAACAAAAATTAATTCCTGTTTTTTATTTTCTTGAATAACTCCATAGTTTACAGAATTATCACAAAAGTTATTAGGAGGAATAATAGTAGAAATTAAACTTCTTTCATTGGTTGCACTACTAATACGACGTTGAAGTAATCTATAATCATTACAATCCAATTTCTGATTACCTAAAGCAGTTTTTCCCGATAACCTTTCTGTTCCTTTATTGATATTAATATAATATTGAGGTTTAGCAAATTGATGATTAAAATGATGAATCATTCCCCCTGAATACATAGGAGTATTGTCAGAAGCTGGTTGAGATTCAAATAAGTCGCTAGTAGCAGTTTTATCTAATTCTGTTGTTAGCTTGAAATTCCATTTATCTTCTATTTCTTCACCCAACAAAGTAAACTGACTTATTTTTTTTGCTATTTGAATATCTAACTCAGTTTTAAACTCCATTAGTGATAAAGAATCAGGAGATAACTTACGAATAGTATCAACATTAATTTCAATTAATTCAGATTCATCATGTAAAAATCTTTCTAAATCTTCTTTCCTAATTGCTTCTCTAGGGTCAATCCGAAAAGTAGCTTTAAATGATTGGGTTTCATGACCTTTTTCAAAATCTAATAAACAAAATTTAAACCGATGATCAACTCCTTCAAAAATAAATCTTTCATTAGACAGACTAAATAATTTACCAATGGAAGTTTGAGAAAATAACATTTCTCTAAGTTGTTTATTTGATGCGTCTGTATAAATACTTGTAGGAATAATAATTCCACAATATCCATATTTTTGAAGTAAATTAAAGCATTGTTCTATAAATAATGTATAGAGATTTATTTTACCAGATATATTTCTTCCATTAACAATAGATTTTTGATTGCGATATTGTTCGGCATTTTTAAAGTAAGCACTAACATGAGGATAACCACTACAATAATCTAACCATGCTTGACGCATTTCCTCATCTTCCATGAATTTATTAAATTGTTTAGTCCATGCTTTTATATCTAATTTCTTTTTCTGAATTAAATTATCAAATTGTTGAAAGAACTCTTTTTCATCAGTTTGAAATACTTCCCAAGGAGGATTACCTAAAATAATATCAAAACCACCTCTAGCAATAATTTGATCAAAATGATAACCCCAATGAAAAGGTTTCGGCTCTTGCGCCTCTTTTATGGAGAAAA
>NZ_VIKX01000134.1:0-19286 GCF_009711935.1 Dolichospermum sp. UHCC 0259
GTAGGGTGCGTCAGACCGCATAAATCCTGTAAATAAACAGATTGTTGATATCTGACGTGGTTGGTGAGCTTGTCGAACCACACCCTATCAATGTGCCAGTTGCGTAAGTCCTGTATTTATGTCAACTTATAAATTTCACCCCTATTTACTAAGACTTCACCTGTTAGTAAATCTTTCACAGTTGCTAATAAAGTCCGTCGAGAATCTACCTCAAATAATACGGATATTCTATCAAATCCCGCTTCTCCTGGTGGGTTAAGTTTTGCCACACAAACCTGTTGATTTTGATTATTTAGGGAACGGTAACTTTCTTGATGTTGAAGAGTGCTAGAAGTCATTCTTCCCGCAGCATCAAAAGCAATTTCTGTTTGTGACATATCACCTAATTCACCAATATCTAAACGAAGAGTAGGGGGAGTAGGGGGCAATTTTTCTTTTTTCCTTCTTTCTTCTTTATTCCGACTCCCTTCTTCTTCTTTATTCCAACTCCTGACTCCTGACGAAGGGCGCAGGCCCTGCGCCCCTACCTCCTATTTCCTGAACGACGGCGGGGTCTTCTTTCTTGGTCTGCCCGTAAGCGCACACTAACTTCATTGAAAAAGTCTCTGCGGACATAAGGGTAATCACTTACCCACAAATCACGACTAGGAATATATATGTCGGTGAATTCTTCAATGGTGCTTAAATCAGAACTATTGGACATGACCACCATTTCAGCTATTTGTCCACGAGCAATTACTTTGTGAGCGTTACGTAGTGGAGCTTCAAACTCCACCGTAAATCCTGTGTCGTCGCCTATTTCTAAGTTAATCCGCTTTTCGCGGTTCTCGATGATGACTAATTCACCTTTACTATTAACGGTTTCTTGTTTACCCATCAACCGATCTGTAATCCACCAATCTAACACTCGTCCCCGAAAAAAGCCACTGTATTTGTATCGGCGGCATTTTCTATTGCGAATACTTGCTTGGAATATGGGATACCAAAGCCAAAAGAAACCGCCAAATACTCCAAAAAAGAATATTAATCCAAATTCTAATCTAAACAAGAATTGTATCAGCAGTAGTATAGCTAAGATAACTACAGAAATTAGTATCCGTTGCAAAAAACTGCTTACTTTCCCCCAATAGTATTTATATTGTGGTCCAGAGGCAATTAGGGGGATGATTTGTTCAAATTTTTGGCGAGTTAAGGGAACGAGCATATTTTACATTTTGGATTTTGGATTTTAGATTTTGGATTGGCTTTTGAAGTCAACTTTGATGAGGTTGAGAAAATTTTACTTCCCTCTATATTATTATTCTGACTCCTGACTCCTGACTTCTTCTTTTTAAAGTATTTTTTCTAGGCCATATACTAATGACTTTAGCTGATTAACTTTGCGAATGGCTAATATTACTCCTGGCATATAACAGGCGCGATCGCTGGTATCATGACGTAATGTATAAATTTGTCCTGCTGCGCCAAAAATTACTTCTTGGTGGGCAATTAGTCCTGGTAAGCGGACACTATGAATTCTAATCCCTTCGTCTGCTAAACTGCCTCTAGCTCCGGCTATTTTCTCCGTTTCTTCCACAATAGCAGGATTAAAAGTTTTACCCATTTCCGCTAATAGTTGAGCAGTTTGAATGGCTGTACCGCTAGGAGCATCAGCTTTTTGGTTATGATGGAGTTCGATAATTTCTACATGATCAAAATACTGGGAAGCTCTGACAGCAGCTTCTTGGAGTAGTACCATACCAATGGAAAAGTTAGGAATAACCAAACAACCGGTACTGGCTTTTTCGGCAAAATCGGCTAATTCTTCCAGTTGTGCTGGACTTAAACCTGTAGTTCCCACAACTGGACGAATTCCATAGGCGATCGCACTGCGAATATTATTATAAACTGCATCAGGATGGGTAAAATCAACTAATACCCCCGGTTGCATCTGTCTCTCCCCAGCCACATACGCCAACATTGGCTCTAATTGATTCGTAATTGGTACTTCCAATGGTTCACTTAAACCTGCCAATTCCCCCGCATCTTTACCTTGATGTTCAGCAGTTGTGTCAATTGCCCCCATTAAAGTCAAATCAGATACTGATGCTACGGCTTTAATTACTTCACGTCCCATTTTACCAGCAGCACCATTGACAATCACCGGAATAGAAGTTTGATTGCTCATAGATTAAACAATTATTTTTAATTCAACAAAGAAATTGTCTCACAAATCCAAGTTTTATAAAAACGAACTCGTCATTAACCTACAATGATGATTCGTTTTGTCCTAAGCAACTATCAATATTAGTGGATCTTGTCAAAAAAGTTAAGTAGCAATATAATTAAACTATTCTAGTATCATAGCTGCCATATTGTTTATATATCTAAAGTTAAATTTGCAGTAACTTGACAATTTAGACTCAGGAGTTAAAACTGTGGAAATACTCATTGAATCTACCAAGGATTTTGAAAAAGATTTAGAACAATTTAATGATACAGACAAATTCAAAATTATTAAAGAAATGAATCGGTATTTTGAAATCTTATCTCAGGATAAGATGTTATTTTATCAAAGTAGCGAACAACTCAGAAATCTTAAACTCAATCATTCCTATGATTCAACTATATATGCTTTGAAAATTAATAATGATCAAAGAGTGATTTTAACTATTGACGATGATCCAATTTTTGATTGTACAGTTATTACTTTATTTAGATTTGTTAAATTAGCAGATGCCCAAAAAGCATATAACGCAGTAGCTGAATTAATTTATCAAGATTTTACCGTCGAAGAAAATCAAGAATTAGAACCTCTTATTCTGGGAAATGGCACAAATTAAACCTCTATTAGATGAGTATGGTGTGATTTATGAAGCCATGAAAATTCTTCCAGAAGATTTGAAACTTAATTTTCTGCAATCTTTAGCAGAATTAGAAGATAATGAATGTCACAGAACCAGAAACTTTCCTAAAACTAGATTGCATAAAGTGACAGGTATTAAACAAGCTATTTACCGTGCTGACATTGATAAAATATCTGGTTGGCGAATTCATTTACAGTATATTGAAGGTAGAATTCATTTAAAAGACATTATTGGTGGTCAAGACCATGATAATGTTATTGAAGTGATTAAATCTAAAAAAGATAGATACGATTAAAATTACAAAATTTGGTTTTTTCTCATACCAATACTTAGATGATTTTATTTTAGGACTTATGCAAGTGTCACACTAAAAATTTGTTGTAGGGTGCGTCAGACCGCATAAATCCTGTAAATAAACAGATTGTTGATATCTGACGTGGTTGGTGAGCTTGTCGAACCACACCCTATCAATGTGCCAGTTGCGTAAGTCCTGTATTTATGTCAACTTATAAATTTCACCCCTATTTACTAAGACTTCACCTGTTAGTAAATCTTTCACAGTTGCTAATAAAGTCCGTCGAGAATCTACCTCAAATAATACGGATATTCTATCAAATCCCGCTTCTCCTGGTGGGTTAAGTTTTGCCACACAAACCTGTTGATTTTGATTATTTAGGGAACGGTAACTTTCTTGATGTTGAAGAGTGCTAGAAGTCATTCTTCCCGCAGCATCAAAAGCAATTTCTGTTTGTGACATATCACCTAATTCACCAATATCTAAACGAATCTCTTTTTGTCCATTATTTGCAACTTGCAGATTTAACCATTCTTGACTTTGACAAGGATATTTTTCACCCTTAGTAAATAAGCGATGATAAATATAACTTTTGCTATAACTTTCCCATAATCTAATTGCATAACTATGACGCAAAAAATCATCTATTTCGGTAATCTGCGTAATTGCTAATGCACCATGACAGACAGCATCAAAAGGTTTATTTAACTTTACTTTAGTTTTACCAAAATAAGAAATTATTAATTGTTGAACTGCGGGAATTAAACAACTTCCTCCCACTAATAAAACCTGTTCAATATCATTTTTACTAATACCCTTTCGCAAAGCAGAAGCCAAAACCTCATCTAAGGTATCTCGTAACTGTTGTAAAAACTGTCTATATTCTAAAATCTCTTCTAATTTTTCACGAGTAAGTTTTATTTCATCAGAAGTAAAAGATTCATCATCTAACCAACTTTCAGAAACAGATTGATTTTTTGATAATTGAATTTTTAACCTTTCCGCAATTTCTAATAAATTCTGATAACCAATTTTTCCTACTTGTTCCAGTGTTAAATTTCGAGAATGTAAATAATCATCAACTATCCAAACATCAATATCTTCACCACCTACATAAGCTTCCGATTTAGCTAAAACCTCAGCGCGTAAACTGTTATTTTCATCAGAATTAGTTACAGTTTTAACTAAGCTTAAATCGAGAGTTCCCCCACCAAAATCAACCACTAAAATTAACTCACCAGGACTTTTTACAGCATATCCTAAAGCTGCTGCTGTAGATTCATCAACAATGGAAACTTGAGGAACATTTAATTTTTGACCTAAATCTCGAAACCAATCTAAATAACGTTCAAAAGCACCAACGGGAACAGTAAAAATTAAATGACTAGGTTCGATATTTTGCTTTTTAATTTCTGTCCAAATAGTTTGGATAAACAACTCAGAAACAGAAACAGAATGATAATTTATACCATCAATTTGAATTGCTGGTGGTTGATAATCTCCAGCTAAATCACGTTTAAACTTTTTAAATAACCGTTCAGGAGGATAACTTTGAGAAAGTCCTAATCTTTGACTTCTAACACCTTCACCTAATATAATATTATTACCTGATTTAATAAACATTAAACTAGGAATAACCGGATATTCTAATCTTTCACCGTGAGAAGTCACACCCACAAATACACGAGATAAATTAGGAAAACGTAAACTTTTAGGTTGTTGAGTATCAGCTTCTAAAATACTAATTACAGTATTACTTGTACCAAAATCAATTGCAATAGTTGTCATAATTCATTAATCATTAATAGTAGGTTGGGTTGAGGAACGAAACCCAACATTAATTATCTATCTGTTTTGTTGGGTTGCGCTTCGCTTAACCCAACCTACGATATTATCATTTAATTATTATTAAAACCTACTGGTAGAGTGCGACTAACCTTAGCAGGATAGAGAACTTTATCACCATCTTGATAACCAATAAAACGAATATATACTAATTCCCCTTCTTGAATATCATCACTATCAGCTTGATGTAATTGGGGATTATAATTAACTTGTTCCCAGGTTTCTCCAATGACAGTATAACCCCAACTGGTAATTAAATTATCCAAAGATGTAAATAGAGAAACTAGGTTTTTAGCTGGTAATTCAGGTTTAGCTAAAGCTATTTTTTTGACTGTGGGATAGTTGCTGAGTAAAGTTTGTAATTGGGTAAATGTTTCGTTTTGAAAATCACTTTGTAATTGTTGAGATTGTTGTTTTAATTCCTCCCTGAGTCGTTGACATTGAATTTCTAAATCTTTAATCTTCTGTTCTGTGTCTGGAGGAGTTACAGATTGATTATTAATAAGTGTATCTTGATTATTTTCTAGGAATAATATCCGCAGAGTAATATAAACGATGATTACGAGAATTACAGCAAAAGCAATATTATTAATTTGTTCTAGCATATTATTTGTTTATGTAGTTTGTCTGCAAATCCCCGACTTTTTATTCTCGTTCCCAGTCTCCAGACTGGGAATGCAATCTTAGAGGTTCTACCTCTATTTTATCAGAAGAGGCAGAGCCTCTATATTGCATTCCTTGTCAGAGACAAGGAACGAGGAATTACTGTTGTTGTAAAGATTGATTTTCGGAAGTTGTAATTAACTCATCATCTTGATAATATTCCGGTAATAATTCCTGAGATTCTATTTCTCCCAAAGATTTTTCTAACCCTTTTGTAGTTTCCACACAACTAGAACCAGTTGCATTTAAAACCCGTTCCACAATTTTACCATCTTTACCAATGCGATATTCAATTTTTTGATATTCAGCCATAATAATTTTTCCTTTTTAATAATGTCAACAGATCAGAAATTAAACCCATCTACCAACTAAAACCCGCACTGTACCATCTGCTAAAACTTCCTCTTCCTCCACATTAAAACCCTCAGTTTGTATGGTTTCCATCAAAGTTTTATGGGCGTACTTTTGACTAATATTATTAATAAACTCCTGCTGATTAATTTTCGCACCCCAAAAATCAGCCACTAATTCATAACTTTCTCCACTTTTACGAAAACCTAAATCATAACCATTAGATTGCTTAATCACATATTCAGCATTAGTTTTATTACCCATATAACCCCGAACCTGAGTATTTTGTTCAACTTGATAACCCAACTCCTTTAATACTTGAAGTAGCACTTCACCCTGTTTAATTTGCACCTTGATAGTTGTAAAATGAGACATAGAAAATCAACTCCTTATGTATTTTTAACCCCTTTCCAAACCTCTCCCCTAATAGGAGAGAGGCTTATAGTAAATTAGTAGGGTGCGTCAGACAGAATAAATAACATAAAAAACAAATTTTTGATATCTGACGCACCCTACAGTTTTCCTTCGTGTCTTCGTGGTTCATTTTAATTAGTAAGGTGCGTCAGACAGAATAAATAACATAAAGAAACAAATTCTTGATATCTGACGCACCCTACAGTTTCCCTTCGTGTCTTCGTGGTTCATTAAAATTTATTAATCAACCTCCAAAGGACCCAAACCCTGCTGCTGAGAATAAACCTTCAACTCCTCAATTAACAGTGTATCATATAGAAGCCGTTCTTGCGCCAGCTTCCGCAGCCCAGCGTTTTAAACTAGTAATTTGTTCCTTAGCAATAGCCGCCAAAGGAACAGTTTCCGATACCGCCGCTAAAATATCTTCCGTGTTAAAATCCCGCCTATTACCATCTATTAAACTACCAAAAGCGCGGTGCATTCCATCAATAATTACCTGTTGAATTTCAGCACCGCTAAAGTTTTCGCTATGATTTGCGAGTCTTTGTAAATCAAAATCTCGCAGTCGGGAAGGACGGATTTTTTGCAAGTGGACTTTAAAAATATCATGGCGTTCTTGTTCTGTGGGTAAATTTAAAAAGAATATTTCATCAAATCGCCCTTTTCTTAATAACTCTGCTGGTAATATTTGCACATTATTAGCAGTAGCTACCATAAACACCGGACTGGTTTTTTCTTGCATCCAGGTAATTAGTGTACCAAATACCCGGCGCGATGTGCCAGAGTCACCATCTACACCACTATTAATATTACCAAATGCCTTATCTATTTCATCCATCCATAATACACAGGGTGATATTGCTTCTGCTAATTGTATCATTTGGCGAATGCGATTTTCACTTTCTCCCACTATTCCCCCAAATAATCTCCCCACGTCTAAACGTAACAATGGTAAACGCCATTGATATGCGATAGTTTTGGCTGATAATGATTTTCCTGTTCCTTGGATTCCTACTAATAAAACGCCTTTGGGGTTGGGGATTCCATAACGTCTTGCTTCTTCGGTAAAAGCATCTTGACGCATTCGCACCCACTGTTTGAGATTTTCCAAACCACCGACATCTTTTAATGATTCATTGGCGGTGTAAAATTCTAAGATTCCGGTTTGGCGAACTGCTTGTTTTTTCTCTTCTAAAACTCTATCAATATCTGTTTCGTTGACTTTTTCTTTTGCTACTAAAGCGGCGGCTAATACTCTTCTAATTCTGGCGCGACTTAATCCTTGACAGGCTTTGATTAATTGTTCTTTTCCTAGTCCATTTAAGTTAAGTTTTTCGGGGACTATTAATTGCTGAATTAAATAATCTATTTCTTGGATGTTGGGTAAGGGAAAATCAATTACTGTAATTTCTTCTTGTAGTTCTGGGGGAATGGTTAATATATGACTGGTGAGGATGAGGGTTTGGCGTGTGCGTTTGAGTTGACGGGTGAGGTTTTTGATAGCCCGAATTACGGGAGCATTTTTTTCTGTTTCGGGGTTTTTGAGGATAAAATGTATGTCTCGCAATACAAATATTGTGGTTGTATTTTCTGGGGTTTTGGTAATTCTTGATAATGCACCCATGACTGAACCTTTATCAGTTCCGTTGTCATCCCAACCGGTGACGATATCCCATAATAATAGTTGTCGTGGTGTCTGGGATATTTGGGTGAGTTGTTGGAGGACTTGTTCTATTGGTTCTTCTTCGACTCCGACTATATATAGTAGGGGATAGCGGGCGCGAAGCATGAGGTCTATTTGTTGGAGTAGTTGTTGATGGGGGTTATTCATTATGTATAAATGGGGGGGGTAGTTGTTAGTTTATTGGGTTTTTATTTCGCGCAAAGTTGCAAAGAAGCAAAGACGCAAAGAAGAAAATAAATGTCTGAATGAATAGCAATTTAAATTAATATAATTTGTCAATTCCAGAAATTTCATCTGTCAGAGTTTCTTTATTAACATTGGCTAAAAAAATTTTAGTTCCTGTTACATCAGCGCCTTCAAGATTTGTGCCTAAAAAACTTGTATTAGCAATAATGGCATTTTTAAGTTTTGCCCTAGATAAATTACCACCATCAAATTTAGTGTCAGTTAAATCAGCATTAGAAAAATCAGCAATCTCTGCATAAGCACTACTCAAATCTGCACCTTGAAGATTAGCATTAGAAAAATTAGCACAATACACGGAAGTCAATTTTGCACCTTGAAGATTAGCATTAGAAAAATTAGCATAATACACGGAAGTCAATTTTGCACCTTGAAGATTAGCATTAGAAAAATTAGCATAATGTAAATCTTGTCCACTCAAATCAACTCCTTCAAGACTAGGAATATACGTTTCTTCTTTTCTAAATTTATTCCATAGTCTAATTCCTAGATCACCAGCTTTTAACAAATTAACTGCCCTTTCTGTGGTCATTTTCAGATCAGGACTACTTGATATTTGATTTTCACCACCAAGCACAGCATCGTATTCTAGGGGTTGTTGTGGATTATTCATGATTCGTTAATGGTTAGTTTCGTGTATGCTGTATCTAAAATAGCATATTACTGTCAGAATCAGGACACCCTTCGGGAAGTCAAAAGTCAAAAGTCAAAAGTCAAAATTTTACATTTGTCTGAATCATGTGGTTACTGAGCGAAGTCGAAGTACAGGATTTAAGGATGTACAGGATGTGATTGTTTGATTATTGGTTAGGTGTTGATGATTAGTATGGAGAAAGGTTAATTTTCATGAAATTACTTTAATAATCAATACATCATTCACGTCTAGTAATCATGAAATAACAATCCTGTAAATCCTTTAATCCTGGTTATCCTGATTCTGACAAAATATTAAGTTAATAGTCATTAACCATCAAATAATCATCCTGTAAATCCTCTAATCCTGTACTTCGACTTCGCTCAGTAACCACCTGATTCAGACAAAATAGCCTCAATTTATAAACAATCAATATTCGCTTTGGCAAAATTCAGAATTTCTATAGTTCTTTGAATAATCAGATCCGCATCATCTTCTGTAATATTAGGATCAGTATTATAATCACCTCGTAAACGAGTTCTTTCTGCATCAATTAAATAACGATGAAATTCACGAGGAACTCGTTCTGTACGGGCAAATTTTTCTCCAAAAGCAGCAATAACGGCTGAATGTTTAGAATAAGCTAGTCCTTCCCCTTCTAAAAAAGCCGTAGCAATATAAAACATAGCATAATAACCGCGAGAAACAGCAAATTCAGCAAAACCTTTTTGGTTAAGTTCTACTGCTGCTTGTAAACTCCTCTCAGCTTTTTCTAACAATCTTTGTTGTTCATAATTCATATTACTAAACCATCTTTTCTAACATTACGAAAAAACCCACTATCATGATGTTTTAATTGTTCAGAATTAGCAAAAGCACAACTGATTAAAACATTATATTCTAGGCACAAATCAGCGATTAATTGACTAATTTTTTCACTTTCTTGGGAATAGTCAAAAACATCTTTTAACACAATTAAAATATCAATATCTGAATCTGGTTGTGCTGTTCCTCTAGCTTGTGAACCATATAAAATTAGTTTTTCTAACTGTTCTCCATAAAGTTGTTTTAACTTTTGCTGCACTTGGTTTAAAACAGTGGAAATAGGTTGATTTAGCATAATTTTTAATCAACGATTACTCTGAGTTAATAGTTACTTTGATGTATCCTATATTCAAAATAGCATATTATTGTCTGAATCAGGTGGTTATCGAGCGAAGTCGAGATAATGTCCATGATTTAAGGATGTAGAGGATGTGATTGTTTAATTAGAACAAGATGTTAACAATGCCTGATTCTTTAGTGATTGTCAATACTTCTCCTCTGCTATATCTTCATCAAGTTGGTTATTTAGAATTATTGCAGAAATTATATGGAGAAGTTTTCACACCTCCTCTGGTTATCCTAATTCTGACAAATTCATCATAATAGGTTCTTTGTTAGGAAGTTTAATAATAATTTCCATAGTTCCTCCTAAAGCATTAACAACATTACGCAGTGTATTTAATTCTAAACTTTGTCCAATTTCTAAATCAGATATTTCTCTTTGGGATAACTCTAAACTAGCAGCTAATTCTGATTGTGATAAACCCAGTTTTTCCCCCAAATGTTGAAGCGTAATTTCTTCTAACCTTATTTCAGAAGTTCTTACAGCAATAATTTCTTTCCTTTCTTGAGAAAGTTGATTTAATTCTTCAGATAAAGTTGTATATTTTTTCATGATTTTTCTTCCTTGAGTGTCTCCAAATATTCTCTATACCGTTTATCTGCTATGGGAATATTTTCTTTATACCATTTTTTATTACCAGCTTTGTTACCTCCAACTAATAAAATCGCTTGTCTTTTAGGATCAAATGCAAATAAAATCCGCCAGGGTTCTCCTTGATGTTGAATACGCAGTTCTTTCATATTGCTGAAACCAGAACCTTCTAAAGTATCAACTCTTGGTCTTCCTAAACTGGGTCCAAATTCTGCTAAAATACCTAATATAGCAAATGCTTCATTTTGAAATCCCTGTTCTTGTTGATAAAACCAATTTCTAAAATCTGGATCAAATATTATATTCCATTCCATAAATTCATTTAACTTATTCTAAGTAGGTGAACAAAATAAAAATGAGGGGTATTGCGTTTTATAAAATGGCTGAAACTCAATCAGAATATCGCATTGAGACAACTTTACATACCGTTACATACCTTTAAATTTTCCTGTTGACCTACTTATGTTATCTCAATCAGTTGTACATTGATCTGAATCAACTTTTGTTTAATATATCCTCTATTAAATATACCATATTTGGGTAATTTTGCTAGGTTTTTAGATAAATTTAATATTGTCAGAATCAGGATGTCCAGGATTTAAGGATGTACAGGATGTGATTGTTTGATTATTGGTTAGTTGTTAATGATTAGTATAGAGAAAAGTAAATATCTATGAAGTGAGATGTAAGAACCAATACATAAGTCTCATTTATCCACCATCAAATAACAATCCTGAAAATCCTTTAATCCTGGATATCCTGATTCTGACAATTTTATAATATCTGACAATATGTTACAATCGGAATTGAGAGAAACAGGAGCATAAAACTATGCCATTAATCAAAATACCAAGACATTATCTTGTATCTCAAGATGAAGATTCAATTACAGTAGATGTACCTGAATCAATGCTATTACATTGGAAAAAAGACTATGAAAAAATTATTCAAGCCAAAGGAATTTTAAAGCATAAAAAAGCAGCAATGTTAGCTCATTTAGATACTCTGCGTCAGGAATGGGAAGAATGAAATATCTTTATGATACCAATATTTTTATTTACTATCTAGCTGATGATATAACGGTTAATTCATGGTTTACAGAAGAGTTTTTGAATTTGCACGAAATTCTAGTTTCACCGATTATCCGCATTGAATTACTGAGTTTTGCCGGCTTATCAAAAGAAGAGGAACAGTCTATTGAAGATTTACTATCTCAGTTTAATACAGTTCCATTGTTACGAGAAATTGAAAGTCAGACAATCCAAATCAAACGACAATATAAAATTAAACTTCCTGATGCAATTATCGCCGCTACAGCAATAAATCAAGACGCATTTTTAGTAACAAGAAATGTCAGTGATTTTAAAGGAATTACTGGACTAAAGATTGAGAATCCTTTTGTTAGTTGATAATGGAGGAGGGTATGACTTTTATTAAGTTCTGCTGCTTGTAAACTCCTCTCAGCTTTTTCTAATATTATTGTCAGAATCAGGATGTCCAGGATTTAAGGATGTACAGGATGTGATTGTTTGATTATTGGTTGGTTGTTGATGATTAGTATAGAGAAAAGTGAATATTTATGAAGTGAGATGTAAGAATAAATATATAAGTAACAGCCATTAACCATCAAATAACCATCCTGTAAATCCTATAATCCTGGTTATCCTGATTTCGACAAAATACTATGCTTCGTGAAGCATCATCACACGCCTGGGAATAAATTCCCAGTCTCATAGCTAAAGTCCGTTAAAACGGACTAAATAAATTTTGCAATAATCATCCTGTTAATCCTCTAATCCTGTACTTCGACTTCGCTCAGTAACCGGATATCCTGATTCTGACAACATGACCTCAATTTATAAATAATCAATATTTGCTTTAGCAAAATTTAGAATTTCTATAGTTCTTCAAATAATCAAATCAGCTTCCGTAATGCTAGGAGCAGTATTACGGAGGGTGTCAAAATGTATACGAAACCATACATTGATTAAGTATATTCAACACTTGTGTTAATCTCAATCTATGTTATATGATCTGAGGCTTATTTAAGATGGAGATAAAAATACCAGGAACGAAAATAAGCGTTAGACTGAATAAATCATCCTAATATGGCTCTACATCACCCGTAATAGTGCCATATATACGTTTAACGAACTTGACTATAAACGAATTTAAGTTAGGCTGATAGGGTCTCAATTTTATCAAGTATAGTTCTGACAGATCGAGAAAGCCAAAATGTGAATTTTAGTAACTAAGTCTGTGATAACTACCTGATAAATTGAATAGTTTGATACTTCTTTAAGAATCGTTATCTACTAACCTGGACGAGTTAACTAATTAACGAACTCATGAAACACAAAAAATTGTAAAAACTATTCTACAATACCAGTTCATGAGAAAATCTAAAGAAAATATAAAATAAACTCAAATGACTGTGGTGTCTGGAGGGACAAGTGTTTTTAAGACTAGCAAACGAGCATAGACAATTTGTTCAAGATTTGGTAATGAATTTGCAAGCTTTAGCAGTTGTACTAGAGAGGTATGGTTATCCAGCTTCTTGTTATACTTGCGGCGACCAAATGAACAGTGCATCTTTTATGGTAAGCTTAGGCGATAATCATTTAATTCGTTTTTTAGTATCCGATTATGGGATTACTTGGACAGAAATGCGTGATGATCGAGAGTTAATGAAATTAGAGGGTGCAGAAGCAATTAATCAGTTAGAGGAACTAGCTACTCTTGTTAAAGAGGCGATGCGAAACTCTAAGGATACTGAACATTCATCTGCGAAGAGTAAACGGATTTTACAGAATGCAGTGGGAAGTGTGAAAACTCACCGATAATCCCCTGACACTATATTGGTATTTCAGGCTGCTATTTTCTGTTACCTGTGGGAGGATGAATATCTGCCTATAATATCTTTGTAAAATTACGCATTGTAGGGGCAAGACCCTTTCGGAAGCAAGCTATATAAATTGCCCCTATACTAATATAACCGGGCTTCACATAGACTTGGTGAAAATAGGGCTGTCCGTTGATTTGGTAATTTTTGGTATATTAATATTAACTTCTAAAAAATCATTATCTTTGAGAATCTGATAGAGATTGACATCTTTCTCTAACAAACACGCATGGCCGCTATGTGGTAGGATCAATGTCTGAGTGTTTGGTAAAATATTTGCCAATCTGGTGATTTCACTCACAGAAGGTAATAAGCGATCGCTGCCACTGCCAATGAGTAAAATTGGTTGTGTTAGCTCTTGTAGCTCTTTGCTATCAACATGGAAATCTCGCAGTAGGGATAAGCGCCAATTTACGGTTTCTGATGGTAGAGAACGCATAGCTGTAAGTAGTGTATAGCGATCGCTTGGAGCAATCCGTTCTAATGATGCTAGAAACGGTAACAAACCCAATGCACCAACATTAAATAGAAATGATGGTACAAACTGAGTAGCTGGGGATATCCAATTAAGCCAAAATTGCTGCTGCAAAGCCGAAGCAGGATTAATTAAGATAATACGTTTGAATAACTGCGGTGACTGGATTGCGACTTGTATTGCTAAACAACCACCAAAAGATTCACCACATAGATATATTGTCCGTTGACAACTTTTTTCTAACTCAGCGTGAACCAAGTCCAAAACATTCTTCGCTAAAACATCCCAACTGGCCAGACAGTTTTTGGGTATGGCCAAGCAACGAATATCTAAACTAGAGGCTAATTCTGGGATTTGAGATTGCAATAACTCGCCAGTCCCGTCCATACCTGGCAAATAGATAAATAAGGGAGAATCCGATTGTACTGGATTTGGCGTTAAAAAACAAGGTTTAGGATCAACTACTGGCATTTTACTTATTTTTATTCATCTACTGTATCTTTAACTTTACCCTTTTCAGTATCAAGATAGGGATTGTGACGAAATTTTCATCTTTTCTCATTTGTCTAAAATCAACCTTTCCAGATAATAAATCATCCACTCTGAAACCATAATTACAGAATTTATAGCAATTTGTATTCATCATATATAAGTATGTGATTCAGCATTCATCTGATAGACCTTAGCTAAATACTTCGAGTAAATTTCTAATAGTTAGTTCAATGATTAATGGATTGAAAATTTCCGAACAAGGCTCGCTAACTTAGGAATTTCTAGAACAAAAACTGAGTAAATTACTCAAAATTGAAACTAACAGTTTGGTCACTTATTACTGAGAACATCTAATATGCAAAATTATATCCACAGAATTAGTTATATCGCTAGAGTTTCAGTTAGTGTATTCTCTGTAACTACTAAGGAAAGAAACAGGTTTTACCATGATTATTAGTAAATACTTTCGTAAGCTATCAGCCGTCAGCGAACAGCTATCAGCAAGAATTGAATTGATCAGCATTCTGAATATTAGTCAGTTTCCCCATTTCAAAACGCCGAAAATCTGGTTTTAGCTGACCGCTGATAGCTGAATGCTTACGTTGTCAGTCTCCCCACTTCAAAACGCAGAAAATCCGGTTTTAGCTGACTGCTGACCACTGATAGCTGAATGCTTAGATACTTTCTCTGATTTAGTCAAAAATCAGATGGATTTATAGAAGTAATTAAACAATTCTTCAGTCCATAAACTTGTTATCCATCGCCAGGAGTTTGAAAAAACAGTAGCAATGTTATATAATTACGTAGTTTTGTCTAGATCATCTAGATTATTAATAGAGAAAACTGATTAATAATTTGCTTTTATAGTCCATGAATCTTGTGAATAAAACAGAAAAGACTTTTGCACTGACCACACCACTATACTATGTCAATGATGTTCCCCATATTGGCAGTGCTTATACAACTATAGCAGCGGATGTAGTCGCCAGATTTAATCGCTTACAGGGGCATCAAGTGCTACTAATTACAGGTACAGATGAACACGGGCAAAAAATTCAGCGTTCAGCAGCAAATTTAGGAAAAGCACCACAAGATTTTTGTGATGAAATTGTTCCTAGTTTTCTTAACCTGTGGGATTTACTCGATATTCAATATGATCGCTTTAGTCGGACTACAGCACCCCGTCACCAAGCGATAGTTAAAGAGTTTTTTGGGCGAGTTTGGGAAACTGGTGACATCTACCAAGGACAACAGAAAGGTTGGTACTGCGTTTCCTGTGAAGAATTCAAGGAAGAACGGGACTTACTCCCAGACAAACACTGTCCCATTCATACTAACAAACAAGTAGAGTGGCGAGACGAGCAGAACTATTTCTTTCGCTTGTCTAAATATCAAACCCAATTAGAGGAGTTTTACCAATCCCACCCAGATTTTATCCAACCTGTCAGCAGACGAAATGAAGTTTTCAATTTTGTCGCTCAAGGTTTACAGGATTTTTCGATTTCGCGGGTAAATCTTGATTGGGGTTTTCCTGTCCCTGTGGATTCTCAACATACATTGTATGTATGGTTTGATGCTTTGCTGGGTTATGTAACAGCATTGTTAGAACCAGATGCAGAAGCAACTCTAGCTAATGCTTTACAAACATGGTGGCCGATTAACCTGCACTTGATTGGTAAAGATATTTTACGCTTTCATGCTGTGTACTGGCCAGCAATGTTGATGTCAGCGGGTTTACCTTTACCAGACAGGGTATTTGGACATGGTTTTTTAACTAAAGATGGTCAAAAAATGGGGAAGACTTTAGGTAATACCCTTGATCCTATTACTTTAGTGGAAAATTATGGTAGTGATGCCGTTCGTTATTACTTCCTTAAGGAAATCGAATTTGGGAAGGATGGCGATTTTAATGAAATAAGGTTCATTAATGTTTTGAATGCAGATTTGGCAAATGATTTAGGTAATTTGTTAAATCGGACTTTAAACATGGTGAAGAAATACTGTGCTAGTCAAGTACCGTCCATTAACCAATCAGCTATTCCCATTGAAAATCCTTTGAAAGCAATGGGGTTAGAGTTGGGAGAAAGGGTGAAACAAGCCTACACAGCATTAGCTTTTAATGAAGCCTGTCACTATGTTTTATCTCTGGTACAAGCCAGTAATAAATTTATTGATGATCAAGCCCCTTGGTCATTATATAAACAGGGTAAACAGTTAGAAGTGGAGATGGTGCTATATGCGGTTCTGGAATCTGTCAGACTAGCAGCTTATCTTCTCTCCCCAATTATTCCTAATATCAGCAGTGATATTTATCAGCAATTAGGCTGGGGGATTAATTTTAATGAACAAAAAGAAAGTGTAATTTTAGCTCCTTTTTGTACCCACTCAACATGGGGAATATTATCCGATCAACAAATATTGGGAACACCAAAACCAGTTTTTAAACGGATAGAAACATCAAAATAAAAGATTAATTTTGGGAACTGCGAATTTCTTAAAAAACCAAAGAATTCGGGGAACAGGGAACAGGGAATAGGGAACAGGGAATAATAGTTATCTAATATTGATCTTTACTCTTGCCTCTTGCCTCTTGCCTCTTGCCTTCTGATAGCGTTCACGTAGTGTGCCGTTCGCGGTAGCGTGCCGGAGGCATCAGGCATAGCGTGGCGTTAGCCATAATCCTGAATTCTTATCATAACCAACTCTAACAAGTAGATAGTTAGAACTTTCTATCATAACAGGGATAACAACACAAGGTATGACAACAATGTTGAACAATTTTGAAAACGACTCAATATTCACGCCAGAACAGGTTTTGGAAAATCGGGGTCGGGTGGCTATCTTTATTGATGGCTCAAACTTATTTTATGCGGCGCTCCAATTAGGAATCGAAATTGATTACACTAAGTTATTGTGCCGGTTGACTGGGGGATCAAGACTATTACGGGCTTTTTTCTATACAGGTGTAGATCGGACAAATGAGAAGCAACAGGGCTTTTTGTTGTGGATGCGTCGTAACGGTTATCGGGTGATTGCTAAGGATTTGGTACAATTACCAGATGGCTCTAAAAAAGCTAACTTAGATGTAGAAATAGCTGTTGATATGATGGCATTGTGCGATTCCTATGATACCGCAGTTTTAGTCAGCGGTGACGGCGATTTGGCTTATGCTGTCAATTCTGTGAGCTATCGTGGGGTGAGGGTAGAGGTGGTGAGCTTGCGTTCTATGACTAGTGATAGTTTAATTAATGTGAGCGATCGCTATATTGATTTAGAAGCCATCAAAGAAGATATCCAAAAAACTCCCCGTCAAAGTTATCCATATCGGCCATTGTCTAGTATGGGCTTTTTAGACGATCCTAGAGATAGTAGTAGACATCTAGAAGTTCCAGAATAATGCAACATTCACAAGCTAGGGAGAATGGAAGACAAGATGAAAAACATCAGAGGGGAATTAAAAATCATTCTCCCTACTTCTATTCGTTTTTGGGGTTAACATTACCAACTAATTGGTTTTACCTGCCTTTGATATTATGTTTAGGTTTATGCTTATCGAGTTGCGGTAATCCATCACCTACCCAATCAAAACCTGATCCTTTATCTCCAAAAGATGATGAAACTAAGGTAACTTTTTTTGGGATTGTTTTTGAACAATTTGATGAGGTAGGTAGACCAATTTGGAAAGTTAAAGCTAAAGAGGCAAAATATACTAAAGATAAACAGATAGGTCAGGCGGAAAAACCCGAAGGAGAACTTTACCAAGATGGAAAAGTTGTCTACCAAATTAAAGCAGAAAAAGCTAACATTAAGCAAGATGGTAAACAACTATTTCTTCAAGGTAAAATTGTCGCTACCGATCCCCGTAATGGGATTGTCTTTAGAGGTAATGAGTTAGAATGGCGACCTCAAGAAGATTTGTTAATTGTTCGCAATCAGTTAAATGGTAGTCACAAACAATTACAAGCTGTAGCTCAAGAAGCAAAAATTAAGACTCGTGAACAACGGGTAGAATTTTCAAGAGGAGTAGTTGCTAAATCCACAGATCCACAGTTACAAATGCGAACTGAGCATTTAATGTGGCATATTAAGGAGGAGAAATTATTTAGCGATCGCCCTATTCAAATAGAAAGATATAAAGATAACAAAATTACTGCACGTGGTGACGGTAACGCCGCAGAAATTAATTTAAAAACTCAAATTGCTACTCTCAAACCACAGGCAAAATTAGAGTTAATAGCTCCACCGATGCAAATTAATAGTAACTCTATAATCTGGAATATTAACCAAGAAAATATTACCACAAATTCTCCTATTCGCATATTCCAAGCTGTTGAGAATGTGACTGTCACCGCTAATCAGGGAAAAATGAACATACCAGAAAACACGGTGTATCTCACTGGTAATGTTAATGCGGTTGGGCAACGTAGTCAGTCTTTAAAATCAAATCAACTAACTTGGTATTTAGATAAAAAATTGCTAGAAGCTCAAGGAAATATAATTTATCGTCAAATTGAACCAAAACTAACTTTTCAAGGAGAAACAGCCGTCGGTAATTTAGAAACAGAAAATATTGTTGTTAAAGGTGGTAATTCTGCCAACAGCAGAGTAGTTACAGAAATTATTCCCCAGGAGGGAAGGTAGGGGGAGTTGGGGGAGTGGGGGAAGTAGAGGGAGTGGGCATTC
>NZ_VIKX01000134.1:19297-23194 GCF_009711935.1 Dolichospermum sp. UHCC 0259
GGAGTAGGGGAGAAATTTTCTTTTTTTTCTTTCTTCTTCCTTCCTTCCTTCCTTCTGACTCCTGACTCCTGACTCCTGACTCCTGACTCCTTTCCCCCTACGATTGCTTATACAAAACTTGATTGCGATTAGCTGCACCAAAATCTGGTAAAGAATTATCTAATCGAGGTGTAACAGGATCGGGAATGTCAGTAGATACTTCTAATTCTTTTTCTAAAGTTTGGAGAAGTTTATCTTGTTGCACTCGAAAAGCCGACACATTACCACCACGATTAATGATTGTAAACCAAACCAAACCGCGATCGCGTGTGGGGACAACTCCAGCCAAAGCGCTCACATCATTGAGAGTACCAGTTTTCATTACCGTTGCTTTGGGCATATGTCGAGAATGGATTGTGCCTCTATGATCCAATCCAGAGGTAGGAAATAAATCAGCTAAACTTAACTGATAAAAACTAGCTTCCCGTTGCAATGCCATAAACATAGCACAAACCCCCCTGGGAGAAATTCGATTTTCCTTCCCTAAACCAGAACCATTAATCAAAAGAATTTCTGACTTTGGGAATCTAGCCAGTTGGGATGCTGTAGTGCTAACTACATCCGCACCGCCCACCGAATCGGCTAACATTTCCGCAATATCGTTATTACTAAAAACATTCATTTCCTTAATGATTTTTTGCAAAGGTAAGGAAAAATGACGGATGAGTAAATTTTGTCCAACTTTCGGCTGAGAGTCCACCTTAATATTACCAGCAATCATCACTTGAGGTTTAGGTGTTCCTTTGGGCATAACTGAGTATTGGAAAACCACAGAACGAGACCAAGTTTGATGATTTAGTGCTTGTTTGAGTAATTGACCGGCGAGTAGGGGATGACGTTGGAAATTCATAGCAAAGTTACCAGTAATTACCAAATTACCCTTAACTTGCTTAATCCCTATTTTATTCAGAGTATTGCCCAGAGCGATCGCTTCCTCCCCCACAAACATCGGATCACCACTACCAGTAATCACTAAATCACCCTGCACCACCCCATTTACCAAGGGTCCCGTGCTACTAACTAAAGTCTCAAATTGATGATTCGCTCCCCAAGCTTTCAAAGCCACCAAAGAAGTAGCAACCTTAGTTAAAGAAGCCGCAGGTAAAGGTATAGTACCTTGATGATTAGCCATCAGCATCGGTCCTGACTGCAACCAAATCCCCTGAGAAGACATGAGATTTTTGTCAATTAATTTTGACGTAATTAACCCATTCAGATATTGATGGACTGTAATAGCACCTGCTGGACTTGGATCAGGCACAAGAATCAAATTAGAACTACCTTGCCAAGCCAACACACTCAAAGCTTCTAACGGTTGAATCTGCGCTTTAGCCATTTCTAGCCAAATAGAAAACAAACCTGATCCTAATAATTCCAGCATATTCAAATTCCTTTATTCGTTAATTGGTAAGAGTTTTCTTTAATTTCGTAAGCGTAAAACTATATTGTGAAACTATTTTTAACTTTTAATTCCCTCTTTTCCTAGCAACTTATACCAATATACGAGCCTGATTATATTTATCAGTATTGAGTCATAATAAATTCAGAGGGAACAGAAAAACTCATGTTTTTAAACATGAGACGGCAATAATGACATTGTTTTTAGGAATACGCAACTTTTGAAAACATCTTTTTTTGATTGAAGCTCTAAAAGCTGAAACTTTAGTTTCTTATCTGTTCCCTGTTCCCTTCCCCCAACGACAATTTTTCACGCCCACCTACTTAGGTTACTTCCTTTCTGGATGAGCCAGTTCCTCTGGAGTAGGAACACCCACCTGATTAATTACCCCAATCATTTGATATAAACGCCCTAAATCTCGTTGATTAAAATGTAAAACTAACCGAGGTAAATTAGACGTTTCATCTTGTTCTTCCTGGGGTAATGCTGGGCTTTTAACAATTTCACCTCTCAGCAAAATATCACTAAAATTAGTATTGAGTAATTCCACTTGAGCGTCCGATAAATCTTCTTTTAACCGGATCACCAACTGATCACCAACATAACGACTAGAATGATAAATGCGGTAAAATCCAGTAATGGCATTACAAGCAACTTCCAGATTATCTGTAATAGTGTACAAACTCGGATCATCGGCACTAACAAGCCCTGTTTTTACCAATTTCTCATCAATATATTGACCCCAAGAACGCCAATAATCACCCCCTGGCTGATCAATTAACACCAAAGGAACTGGACCAAATTTACCTGTTTGGCTCAATGTCATACATTCAAAAGCCTCATCTTGAGTGCCAAAACCACCAGGAAACAAAGCCACAGCATCACTTTCTTTCAAAAGAAATAACTTGCGAGTAAAAAAGTATTTAAAATTAATTAGTTTAGCATCACCTTCAATAACTGGGTTAGCTTGTTGCTCAAAAGGTAACTGAATATTTAAACCAAAGGAATTTTCCCTACCAGCACCTTCTTGACCAGCTTGCATAATCCCACCACCACCACCTGTCATAATCATAAATCCTAGTGCAGAAACAGCGCGACTAAATGCAACTGCCATTTGATATGCTGGTGTATCTGGTGCTAGACGGGCAGAACCAAAAATAGTAATTTTCCGAACATGGCGGTAGTTATAAAATAACTGGAAACCACACTCCATATCTGCTAAAGCGGCAGATAATATTTTCCAGTCAAGACGTTCAATATCACTATCAGCAAGACGCAAAATTGTGGTGAGTGATTGCTGAATAAATTGCCTATGTTTTAGTGTTGGTAAACGGTCTATTAATTCAGCAATATCCGCTTGGAGAGAATCTAATGAAGAAAAGGACGCTTCAGAAGTCATACTTACTGCCGCAATAATGGCATTATATTTTAACGAAAGTTCCTAATACAGTAAAGCGTCAATCAACTAACAATAATTAAAAATCTCGAAAAGACTTATATATCATTTGCTTTTTGACTTTCGCCTTCCTGTACTAGTAACTGACGTTATTTTACATGATATTTCCCATATTGATGGTAATTATTACAATATAGGCTTCTCAGTAACTAATTTTTAGTTGACTAACAATTAGAACAAAGATGTCTGAAATTGGTACTGACACTAGGCTTTTTCTGGGATTAAAAAAAGATAGGGGAAGCACCATTTTCGTTCTGTAATTGATCTTGTAAATGAATAACTCAATCGAAGTTTATTGTTTATTCAGCTTAAAGATACTTTTCCAAAGTGTTAGATAAAGTGGTTTTAGGTACAGCACCAACAACCATATCTACTTTTTCTCCATCTTTGAAAATCATTAAGGTGGGAATACTGCGAATACCATACTGACTAGCAATATTCGGATTTACATCCGTATTAACTTTAACAACTTTTAATTGATCTCCATACTGAACAGCGATTTCTTCAACAACAGGAGCGACCATCCGGCACGGACCACACCAGGGGGCCCAAAAATCAACTAATACGGGTACTTCGCTCTCAAGGACTTCTGCTGTAAAAGTCGACTCCGTAACTTCTGTGGCTGCTGACATACCTAAAAACCTTTATCTATGATATTTCTGAGGTTGGTGAAAATTCTACCATAGCAAAAACATACTCTTAAGTCCTAATGATATACATTTGCTAGGAAACTAGAAAACTAATCCTCACCATAAGGAACCGCCCGAACATTAGTCCGGGCGGAGTGTGGTGTGAGGAGTGAACGGAAACTTTTGTCTCCGCCATCTCTATTGTAGGCTAGATATGTGATTTTTCCAGTCATTCTCAAAGTTGTTGTCAATTGTCAGTTGTCAATGGTTAGTTGTCAGTTGTCAGTTGTCAATGGTCAGTTGTCAGCAGAAAACCCTTCTGTAGTGCTAACTACATCCGCACCGCCCACCGAATCGGCTAACATTTCCGCAAT
>NZ_VIKX01000135.1 GCF_009711935.1 Dolichospermum sp. UHCC 0259
ATGGTGAGGCGATTAGCATAAAATTTTACCCATCAAAACTTTTCAAACACCCTCTTAGGAAACTATCTCCTAAATCAAGGAATTGATCCTAAAAATATTCATTTGGTTGGTCATAGTTTAGGCGCTCATGTTATTGGTGTAGCTGGTCGTACAATTGCGGAATCATCAGGTCAAAAAATCAAAGAAATTATCGCGCTTGATCCTGCTGGTCCTTCTTTTGATCAGAAATTTCGTGGTTTACAAATTACCGATCTTCGTGACAAACTGGATATTTCTGATGCGGATTCTGTCACGGTTGTTCGTAGCAATTTCACTAATGATAGTGTCCTGCAAAAAGCTACAAGTAGTCTTATTAATCTCGGACACTATGGCACAAGTAAGAACGATTTAGGCCATATAGATGTTGAATTTACATCGGAGATGAATAAATTTTATCTCAAGGATTCTCATGGTGATGCTATTCAATTTTTTGAGCATTTTCTCACCCGCTCTAATGAATATGGTGGAGATATAAAGCTTTTTCAAAAAGATTTGGTAAAAGATTTAAAAGCTGGAACAATTACCGAAACTTTCACTCAGTTTCAAGGCAAGATTGATATTTTGCGAGAGCAGAAAATCGCAGAGGCTAAAAATAAAGGTATTGATGTCGGGGAACGAATTGAAAGTTATTCAGAAAACTTTGCTCTCAATATTCAATACCAAGCAAATAATTTCACTTACCAAAACACAAGCCAGAGCTTTAACTTTACAGTCCAACCAAAACAGAAATCTTTTGAACTTATCCCTCAAGGAATAAAACGAGATCAATTTTTAGAAATTGTTGATTTTGACACTGCTGCATTTAAACTAGAAACTTCATTTGATGCAGGAAAAACCTGGGAAGTGGTTAATCCTTATGATATCAATAGTAAGTTGCAATTCCTATCTGATGATCGACGCTATTTAATCACTCCGCAAACGGAAACAGGAGTTGCTAGTCTCAAATTCAATGGACTTGCAGTTGGTTCTGTTCCTCCTACTTTAGCCATTACCCCTACCAACACCACTCAAACCGAAGGAAATTCGGGCAATAAAGCCTTTACTTTCACAGTTACACGATCGGGTTCAACCACAGGAACAAATGCCGTTAACTGGACTGTCACGGGTACAGGGAATAATCCTGCTAATGCGACAGACTTTGGTGGAACTTTACCATCTGGAATCGTTACCTTTGCTGCGAATGAAACCTCTAAGGTAATTACGGTTAACGTCAGTGGAGATACGACAGTTGAACCGGATGAGAACTTTATTGTCACCCTATCCAGTCCTACTAATGGCGCGACAATTACCACTGCAACGGCTACGGCAATAATTACCAATGATGATGTAGTTCAAACTAGTAATCTAGCGATCGCTCCCACAAGTACCACTCAAACCGAAGGAAATTCGGGCAATAAAGCCTTTACTTTCACAGTCACGCGATCGGGTTCAACCACAGAAACAAATGCTGTTAACTGGACTGTCACAGGTACAGGGACGAATCCTGCTAATGCGACAGACTTTGGTGGAACTTTACCATCTGGAATCGTTACCTTTGCTGCGAATGAAACCTCTAAGGTAATTACGGTTAACGTCAGTGGAGATACGACAGTTGAACCGGATGAGAACTTTATTGTCACCCTATCCAGTCCTACTAATGGCGCGACAATTACCACTGCAACGGCTACGGCAATAATTACCAATGATGATGTAGTTCAAACTAGTAATCTAGCGATCGCTCCCACAAGTACCACTCAAACCGAAGGAAATTCGGGCAATAAAGCCTTTACTTTCACAGTCACGCGATCGGGTTCAACCACAGAAACAAATGCTGTTAACTGGACTGTCACAGGTACAGGGACGAATCCTGCTAATGCGACAGACTTTGGTGGAACTTTACCATCTGGAATCGTTACCTTTGCTGCGAATGAAACCTCTAAGATAATTACGGTTAACGTCAGTGGAGATACGACAGTTGAACCTGATGAGAACTTTATTGTCACTCTGTCCAGTCCTACTAATGGCGCGACAATTACCACTGCAACTGCAACAGGAATCATTCAAAACGATGATCAATACAGTCAACCTATAGCTACTTTAGTCGGCGAGTACAATAACACATCTCGCAATGCTCAAAGTGTACGAGTGGTGGGCAACTACGCTTATATCGCTGATTATGATTCAGGATTGCAAATCATCGACATCAGTAACCCTAAAACCCCTATTCTCAAAGGGAATTATAATACATCTGGTAATGCTTTTGGTGTGCAAGTAGTTGGTAGCTACGCTTATGTTGCTGATGATTTTAAAGGACTGCAAATCATCGATATTAGTAATCCCACAAACCCAATTCTCAAAGGGAATTATGACACATCTGGCTGGGCTTGGAATGTGCAAGTAGTCGGCAACTATGCTTATGTAGCTGACATGGATTCAGGATTGCAAATAATCGACATTAGCAACCCCGCAAACCCAATTCTCAAAGGGAATTACAATACATCTGGCTATGCTTATGGTGTACAAGTAGTTGGCAACTACGCTTATGTTGCTGATGATTCTAAAGGACTGCAAATAATCGACATTAGCAACCCCACAAATCCAATTCTCAAAGGGAATTATGATACATCTGGCTATGCTTATGGTGTACAAGTAGTCGTCAACTACGCTTATGTTGCTGATGATTCTAAAGGACTGCAAATAATTGATATTAGCAACCCCACAAACCCAATTCTCAAAGGGAATTACGATACTTCTGCTTCGGCTTATGGTGTGCAAGTAGTAGACAATTACGCTTATGTTGCTGATGGTGTTTCAGGACTGCAAATAATTGATATTAGCAACCCCACAAACCCAATTCTCAAGGGGAGTTATGACACATCAGGCAGCGCTCAAAGTGTGCAAGTAGTGGGCAACTACGCTTACGTATCTGATTATGCAGGTGGCTTAAAGATTATTGACGTGAGTGAATTTAACAAACCAGACCTTGTCTTTCATGTAATTCAAGTCGATCTCACAAATGCAACTCAAACCGAAGGAAATTCGGGCAATAAAGCCTTTACTTTCACCGTCACGCGATCGGGTTCAACCACAGGAACAAATGCCGTTAACTGGACTGTCACGGGTACAGGGAATAATCCTGCTAATGCGACAGACTTTGGTGGAACTTTACCATCTGGAATCGTTACCTTTGCTGCGAATGAAACCTCTAAGGTAATTACGGTTAACGTCAGTGGGGATACGACAGTTGAACCCGATGAGAATTTTATTGTCACCCTCTCCAATCCTACCAATGGTGTGACAATAACCACTGCAACTGCGACAGGGATAATTCAAAATGATGATGTCGTTCAAACTGTTAATCTAGCGATCGCTCCCACAAGTGCCACTCAAACCGAAGGAAATTCGGGCAATAAAGCCTTTACTTTCACCGTCACGCGCTCTGGTTCAACCACAGGAACAAATGCCGTTAACTGGACTGTCACGGGTACAGGGAATAATCCTGCTAATGCGACAGACTTTGGTGGAACTTTACCATCTGGAATCGTTACCTTTGCTGCGAATGAAACCTCTAAGGTAATTACGGTTAACGTCAGTGGAGATACGACAGTTGAACCGGATGAGAACTTTATTGTCACCCTATCCAGTCCTACTAATGGCGCGACAATTACCACTGCAACGGCTACAGGCATAATTCAAAATGATGATATACCTAATATTGATCTTAATCCTCCTCAATTAACCTACTTCGATGTTATTTCTGATCAAGTTGATATCTCTAACCAATCTCAATCCATTCAAATTAAGTTAGGTTTAAGCGATGATTTCTCTGGAGTAAAATCAGCGGGAATTGTTTTTGTCAGTCCATCTGGAAAACAAAGCATTTCTAATACTATTCAGCCTAATTATGATCGAGTTTCTGGAGATGCTCTAAATGGAGTCTACCAGAAAAATTTAACCTTGCCTCGCTTTGCTGAAGTTGGAACTTGGCGGGTTAGAGATATTTCTCTTTATGACAACGATGATAAAACCCAATATCTGACTTTTGCGGATATAACTAATCCTAGTTTTGATCTAGATTTTGAAGTTACTGGAATTGCAGATGCTGTACCTCCTGAATTATTAAGTATTATCGTTAGTCCTGAGCAAGTTAATACTTCAAATAATAGCGCAAATATTGAGGTAAATGTTCAAATAACTGATAATTTATCTGGGCTACAATATCTTAGTATTGTGTTTGTTAGTCCATCAGGAGAACAAACAATTTATAGTACCATTTGGGCTAATTATGACCGAGTTTCTGGAGATTCTTTGAATGGAGTCTATCGTAAACAACTTTCTTTACCTCAAAATTCAGAAAATGGAAATTGGCAAGTTAGAGATATTTCTCTTTACGATAATGTAGGCAATGATAAGTATTTTACTAGGTCTGAATTAACAAATCCAAATTTTGATCTAAATTTTGTGGTTGGGATTACTCAATCTAGTCCTTTAATAGCCATTACCCCCACAAATGCCATTCAAACCGAAGGAAATTCGGGCAACAAAGCCTTTACTTTCACCGTCACGCGCTCTGGTTCAACTACAGGAACAAATGCCGTTAACTGGACTGTCACGGGTACAGGGACGAATCCTGCCAATGCGACAGACTTTGGTGGAACTTTACCATCAGGAATTGTTAACTTTGCTGCGAATGAAACTTCTAAGGTAATTACGGTTAACGTCAGTGGAGATACGACAGTTGAACCGGATGAGAACTTTATTATCACCCTATCCAATCCTACCAATAATGCAACTCTTACCACTACCTCTGTTACCGGAACTATTACTAATGATGATGTTTTTACCCCAATTGAATCAGCAGGTAACACCAAATTAGTTAAAGATCCAGATAACAAATACTTTACCCAAATCGGCACAAATACCCCAACAGCCATCAAAAACGGTGGACAACAAATCTACCAAGATATCTACGGTTCAGGATGGCAAACTCTAGCCGCAGAAACAGTTAATGGTGATAACCAAGTTCTGTGGAAAAATATTGCTGGAAACTTCTTGACTATCTGGCATTTAGATAGTAACTGGAATTTGGTTTCTGGTGAGGGAAATTGGGGATTAAATTCAGCAGAAGCTTTAACTCAAGAAACTAATTTTGGCATAGATGCTAATGGTGATGGTTTTATAGGCAATACTTACACCGCCATTGAATCAGCAGGTAATACCAAACTAGTCAAAGATTCCACCAACAAATACTTTACCCAAATCGGCACAAATACCCCAACAGCCATCAAAAACGGTGGACAACAAATCTACCAAGATATCTACGGTTCAGGATGGCAAACTCTAGCCGCAGAAACAGTTAATGGTGATAACCAAGTTCTGTGGAAAAATATTGCTGGAAACTTCTTGACTATCTGGCATTTAGATAGTAACTGGAATTTGGTTTCTGGTGAGGGAAATTGGGGATTAAATTCAGCAGAAGCTTTAACTCAAGAAACTAATTTTGGCATAGATGCTAATGGTGATGGTTTTATAGGCAATACTTACACCGCCATTGAATCAGCAGGTAATACCAAACTAGTCAAAGATTCCACCAACAAATACTTTACCCAAATTGGCACAAATACCCCAACAGCCATCAAAAACGGTGGACAACAAATCTACCAAGATATCTACGGTTCAGGATGGCAAACTCTAGCCGCAGAAACAGTTAATGGTGATAACCAAGTTCTGTGGAAAAATATTGCTGGAAACTTCTTGACTATCTGGCATTTAGATAGTAACTGGAATTTGGTTTCTGGTGAGGGAAATTGGGGATTAAATTCAGCAGAAGCTTTAACTCAAGAAACTAATTTTGGCATAGATGCTAATGGTGATGGTAAGATTGGTAATCCTTCTAGTCTGACTTTGACAGGCACTAGTGCTAATGACTTCCTCGTTGGTGGTGCAAATAATGATCTTCTCACTGGTGCAGGTGGTAAAGACACTTTAACTGGTGGTTTAGGTGCTGATAAGTTTGTATACCAAAACCTCTCTGATTCTCTGTTGAGTAATTTTGATGTGATTACTGATTTCAATGCCAATGTGGGTAATGATTTATTCCGTGTTTCTACTGCGCGAGTCGGATTTGTGGATGTGGGAGCAGTTAATACTCTGGATGTCGCAGGTATCGGAGCAAAATTAACGGCGGCAGCCTTTGGTTCAAATTACGCTGCTCAGTTCAGTTTCGGACAAAAAATCTTTGTGGCTATTAATGATGCAACGGCAGGGTTTAATGCTGCTAATGATGCCATTATTGAAGTTACAGGTTTAACCGGAACATTGAATGTCAATCATTTTGTAATTATTTAGATTATACCGCTTTCTTTATAGAGGGCGGGGAAACCCCTACATTAAAACATATCCGCAGGATCAGCAGATTGGAGTTTGCTAGTAGCGATCGCCCCAGAAATAGCACACATAATTATAGTTAAAAGTAGGACTTGTATACCACGAATTATTGTCATATACATGGGTAAATTTGTTGCTGTTCGGGTTAGTTGGTAAAGTCCTAAAGATACAGCTACCCCTGGAAAAAATCCCAAAGCTGCTAAAATTAAAGCTTCTTCAAAAACTATAGTTAGTAAATAATCATGACGATATCCTATGGCTTTGAAAGTTGCATATTCTCGTAAGTGGGCATTAACATCTGTGGAAAGAACTTGATAAACAATAATTACTCCAACTACGAATCCCATTGATACACCAAGGTTGAAAATAAACCCGATGGGAGAGTTACTACTCCAAAAGTTATTTTCAAATTCAATAAATTCTTGATGAGTAAGAACTTTAACATCATCTTTTAAATAAGCTTTTAATTGGGCAACAACTTGATCAGTTTTATAACCCGGTTTGATTTTAACTAAACCGATACTCACACTACTTGTAGGCTGTCTGGCAAAGATTTGGGAGAAGTTATTGGCACTGGTAATCAAGCTCCCATCTGCCGCAAAGGAAGCACCAAGTTTAAATAAGCCACCAATAGTAATTGTATTACCATTAATTTCAGTTGTGACAGTTTTACCTTGTTGAATTTGCTGAATTGCTTGTTGATATTCTCCTCTGGCTGCTCGATCAAATAAGACTGTATTTGGTAATTTAATTTTTTGTAATTGTTGATTAATTTCTGGTAAATCAAAAGCTGGTTGATCTGGATTAATGCCAATAATTAACACTCCTGTTTCTAATCGTGTTTGCGGATTTTTCCAAATAATATGGTTACAATACATAGCTTCAGCCGATTTTACCCCTGGTACATCCATTGCTTGATAAAGTCGTCTACGAGAGAAAATAGACATACTTTGTAAACTACGAGCTTGGGGACTAATGAGAATAATATCAGCTTGTAAACTCCGATGCAATCTAGTATTACTATCATATAAAGCGGTTTGAAAACCTGACTGCATAAACATGAGAACATCGGCAAAGGCAATACCGGATACTGCTACTAATAAACGGCTTTTTTCATGGGTAAGTTGTAACCAACCCAAAGGAGTTCGTCGGCACAATTTTTGAAAAATACTAATCATAGGAAGGAGGAGTCAGGAGTCAGGAGAAATAAGAAAGAAATAAGAAAGAATCATGTTAAGTAATTACCAATCATCAATCACTAAAGACTAATAATTGCCTTAACTTGCATATTGGTAAATTTGGCTGCTTGGTGACTAGAGGCCTTATTTAGTCGGATGTGAACTTTGACAATTCTGTTGTCAATATTACTGGAAGGATCTGTATTGGTGAGGTTTTGTTTTCTTACTTGTAAACCGATTCGTTCTACTTTTCCTTGCAATTCTTGAGAAAAAGTATCGCTAACTATCCGCACTTGTTTTCCTTGCATAATTTTTGTAATATCACTTTCGTAAACTTCAGCAACTACATACATCTGACTGGTTTTACCAATGTCAGCAATGCCATTACTAGAAATTAATTCTCCTGGGTGAGTGTATATTTCAAATACTTGTCCATTTTGGGGAGATTTTACATAAGCTTTTTGAAGATTAATAGTGGCTTTTTTCACTACTGCATCTGCTCGATTTAGTTCGGCTATTGCTGCTTGTACATCTACTTTTCGGACTTCAGAAATCTGGTTGAGGATTGCGGAAGCTTCTTTTATTTTTTGTTGACTACTTAATTGCAGCTTTTTTAACCGTGATTGTGCTGCTTGAAGATTTTTTTTTGCAGTTTCCACATTCAAGTTTTTACTATCTCTTTGAGATGCGGAAATTGCTCCTTCTGTATATAATTCCTGATAACGGTTATTTTCAGTTTCAGCATTGAGTAATTCAGCTTGCAATTTTTCTAAAGTTGCTTTTTGAGTATCAATATCACCTTGACTTTCGGCTACTAATCTGTCAATGATGGCTTTTTGAGCGATAATTTCTCCAGGTTTAGCACCTGCTTGAATTTGGGCAATTTTAGCTTTAATTATGTTTACTTCTGCTTTGGCTTCAGTTAATTCTGCTTGCAAGCGATCGCTATTATCTAAAATAGCAATTACCTGTCCTGTTTTTACCATATCCCCCTCTTTGACTAATATCTTCTCGACTCTACTTCCTTCTCCAGACATCGCTGCTGATAATTTGATCACTTCCCCTTCTGGTTCAATTCTACCCAGTGCGGTGACGGTTTTTATCTCTGGTATGGCGATCGCCGGATTTGCTGGTTTTTGATTATCTATATCCCGAAATTTGAGGACAATAAAAACACTAATACTAGCCACAGATAAAGATGCCAGCATGGCAATAGCGATCGCTAATCGGAGAATAGACTGAGAAGATAATGAACCGTGTAGCTTGTGGTTTTGCACAACTGCATACCTTTTCAGTGCTGTTTCAAAATTAGTTAATAAAAAATATCAGGTAGAAAACAAAATCCTGGAAAATCTCAAAATGTAGTTTCTATACTCAACGACGTAATTTAGTCAAGTTATTGCATTACAAATGACATATCAATTCTAAATTTTTGACAGAAACGAACATTTAGAGATAATATGCCAGAATAGAAAGTCAGATGGTTAATAGATGACAGTTTTGTGAAATTAGTATATTTTAGACAAAATGATTTAATGTAAATTCGCTTTATAACAGGAGTCAGGAGGAAGAATTAGAAGGAGATAAGTACCTGGACATCTGAAAATTGAAAAATTTACCCATAAAAAAAGCGGGCTAACCGCTTATTAGAAGGTTAACCCGTTTCACTTTGGGAACTCGCTAGAGAAATTGTTACTGCAATACCAACACTTCCCTAGTACCCTCCATGACCACCACTAAAGAAAAACTCATTGCGTCAATTGAAAACGCACCAGAACCGATTTTGCAACAAACCCTCGACTATCTCGAATATCTCAAAACCAAAATAAATGCCTCTGCTATTAAATCAAGCAGTATTTCTGTAAAAGATGGAGAACCAATATTACGCGGATCTAAAGCCAAAGATTTGCTACAATTTGCTGGAACTTGGCAAGGTGATGACTTTGAGAACAGCAATTCTCATTTTGAAAAAAATAAGATAAAATTCTCTTAATTTAAGTAGAGAGCTTGTATTAAATTATCATTTTTTAATAAATAGCTTTCTTCTCTTCTTGGAATAAATTGATATTTTTTAACTAGAATTTGCCTTTTTGAATGGGACATATTCTCTGAGAATAAATGAGAAAAAATCCGACCAATCTTTAAACCAAATAAATTTTAAGAGGGTACGCATATCATTAAAGAAAGAAGCCCGAGTTACTAGTAACTCACGAACTTTCTGATAGCTATAATTAACTAAATCTAAAACAGTATGAAATAAAAAAGCTAATAAATTCAAAGACAATAATAACTCGCACAAATGATTTTCTCTATGTCCAAAGTTATGCTCTAAATTATAACCGTAATTTTTAAAGACTTCTTCAAAAGCCATAAAAATAGTATCGGCTGGAACTGGATCTAACAAATTTCTTATTTGAAGCCGAAGGGTTGATTATCACAGGGGATTTTCTCAATTGAAAATAAACTTTCTGCGTTATCTTTTCCTTTATTGCTTGATTTGGGGGGTGGTTTTTCTTCTTCTTTACACCCCCTGAACAAACAGAAAAACTATCTGTTAGTTTCATAAAATCCATCCATTAATTCATCCCTTCTTATCTGCGTTTATCTGCGGTTAATTATTCTTAAAATCTTATCCAACCCTGGATATTGACTGGCTGCACTATTAAGAAATATAAATTAATTGTAGAAAATAGGATAACTTCCTTGTAAATATAGGCTTTTCAGGAATTTATCATTATTTATTAGCCAAGGCTTGACATTATTTATGGTAAATACTACCATAAGTGAAGAGACATTCTTGGTAGGGGCATCTCAGATGACAACTTTCCTAGATATAGACTATGAAAGGAAAAATCCCGAATTAAATCTCAGTTGTGAGGATTACAGCTTACTAACAGACCTTTATCAGCTAACAATGACAGCTTGTTATGTCGGTGAAGGTATAGAACAAAAGCAAGCGAGTTTTGAATTGTTTGTCAGACGCTTACCTGATGGTTTTGGCTATTTAATAGCAATGGGTTTAGCACAAGCTTTGGAATATTTGACTAAATTCCGGTTTAATGACAGTCAAATTGCTGCTTTGCAGTCAACGGGAATTTTTACCCACGCCAATGAGCACTTTTGGCAACTTTTGCGGGAAGGTTGCTTTACCGGAGATGTGTGGGCAGTTGCAGAAGGGACAGCGATATTTGCATATCAACCAATGCTGCGAATAGAAGCACCCTTATGGCAAGCGCAAATAGTAGAAACATATCTTTTAAATACTCTGAATTATCAAACTTTAATTGCCACCAAAGCCGCAAGATTAAGGGATATAGCCGGAGAAAAAGCCACACTTTTAGAATTTGGTACACGCAGGGCTTTTAGTCCCCAAGCCTCTTTATGGGCAGCGCGGGCGGCTTTAGCTGGTGGTTTAGATGCCACTTCCAATGTGTTAGCGGCGCTACAGCTAGGACAAAAACCGAGTGGTACAATGGCACACGCTTTAGTCATGGCTTTATCAGCTTTAGAGGGGAGTGAAGAACAGGCTTTTACGGCATTTCATCAATATTTTCCCGGTGCGCCATTATTAATTGATACTTATGACACAGTGGCAGCGGCGGAGAAATTAGCAGAAAAAGTCAATGCTGGCGAGATGGAATTATCTGGAGTCAGGTTAGATTCTGGGGATTTAGTTAGTTTATCAAAACAAGTGCGATCGCTCTTACCAAATATATCAATCTTCGCCAGTGGCGACTTAGATGAATGGGAAATTAGCCGACTGAAGCAAGAAGGGGCAGAAATTGATAGTTATGGATTAGGAACTAAATTAGTTACAGGTTCACCAGTCAATGGAGTTTATAAACTTGTGGATATTGATGGAATTTCCGTCATGAAAGAATCAAGTGGTAAGTTCACTTATCCAGGTAAAAAACAAATTTTTCGCTCCTTGATAGATGGTAAAATACAGAATGATAGATTGGGCTTAGTGGATGAAATCTATGAAAATGAAAAACCATTATTACAGTTGGTAATGAAAGAGGGTAAACAATTACAAACACCAGAAAATTTAACAATTATTCGTCAACGGACTAAGGCTTCAGTTATGAGTTTACCAGAAGAAACACGAAGATTAGAAAATCCTATTTCTGTTAAAATTGAAATTTCAGAATTATTACAGAGATTGACAGAAAAAACGAAAAGAAAATAAGTTATAAATTACGTACAAATTAAAAATAATGAACCACGAAGGAACGAAGTACACGAAGAAAAGAGAGTTTTAGAGAGATTTTGCGTTAGTGATGTAAATCAAATTAATGGACAAATAGACCTCAAAAATCATGAAGATTGCTTTATTTGGTACAAGTGCAGATCCTCCAACTGCTGGACATTTGATAATTCTCAAATGGTTATCGGAATGTTATGATTGGGTAGCTGTGTGGGCTGCGGATAATCCTTTGAAGTCTCAACAAACGCCTTTACCACATAGGGCAGCAATGTTAGAACTGCTAATTAAAGATATCAATGTTGCTAAACAAAATATTGCTTTAGAGCAAGATTTGAGTAGTTGGAAAACTCTAGAAACTGTGGGCAAAGCAAAACTAAAATGGGGAGAAAATATTGAATATACTTTAGTAATTGGTGCTGATTTAGTCAGTCAATTACCGCGCTGGTATCATGTTGAAGATTTATTACAACAAGTGCAATTACTGGTAATTCCCAGACCAGGATATATAATAGATGATTCTAGTTTAGAGAAAGTTAAACAAATAGGAGGAAAAATTGCCATTGCTAATTTAATCGGTTTAGATGTTTCCTCTACAGCTTTTCGTGAACAAGGAGATATTAATACTCTCACACCTCCCGTCATTGCCTACATTCATCAACAGCATTTGTACGAATGCCAATACGTAACCCAAAAAAGATTTTAACCTCCACAAATCAACAACCTTTAGCTGACTTTAAAGTTGGTGTTGATAATGTGATTTTTTCTGTAGATACTGCCCAAAATCGGTTGTTAGTTCTCTTAGTCATGCGACAGCAAGAACCATTTTTACACTCTTGGAGTCTTCCCGGTACGTTAGTTCGTCAAGGAGAATCCTTAGAAGATGCTGCTTATCGCATTATGGCTGAGAAAATAAAAGTAAACAATCTTTATTTAGAACAACTTTATACTTTTGGTGGTCCAAATCGTGACCCCAGAGAACAAATTGATAGCTATGGAGTCCGTTATTTATCAGTTAGTTATTTTGCCTTAGTCAGATTTGAAGAAGCAGAATTAATTGCTGATAAAGTTGCTGGTATTGCTTGGTATCCTGTCAAACAATTACCACAATTAGCATTTGACCACAATGAGATTATTACCTATGGACATTGCAGATTAAAAAACAAATTAGAATATAGTCCAGTCGCTTTTGAAGTGTTACCAGAAACTTTTACTCTAAACGATTTGTATCAACTATACACTACCGTTTTAGGCGAAAATTTTGCCGATTATTCTAATTTTCGAGCGCGGTTACTGAAATTAGGTTTTTTATCCGATACCAGAATTAAAGTATCAAGAGGTGCAGGTCGTCCCGCGAGTTTGTATAAGTTTGATAAGGAAGCATTTGCACCGTTTAAGGATAAACCTTTGGTGTTTATTTAAGGAATAATAATTAAACGCAGATGAACGCAAATAGACGCAGATAAATTATGAAAATCGCTATCGCTCAAATTAATCCTATTATTGGTGATTTATCTGGAAATGCTCAAAAAATTCTGGAAATGTCACAAGAAGCAGTATCAACGGGTGTGCGTTTATTATTAACACCTGAATTATCTATTTGTGGTTATCCACCCAGGGATTTATTATTAAATCCTAGTTTTGTGGAAGCAATGGATAAGACATTGCAAAAATTAGCTGAAGATTTACCAATAAATTTAGCTGTATTGGTGGGAACTGTGGTTAAAAATTCCCAAGCACACATTACTGGAGAAAAAAATTTATTTAATAGCATTGCTTTATTAGAAAATGGAAAAGTTAAACAATTTTTTCATAAAAGGCTATTACCGACTTACGATGTTTTTGATGAAAAACGCTATTTTGAACCAGGACTACAAGCCAATTATTTTAAATTAGATGATCTCAATATTGGTGTGACAATTTGTGAAGATTTATGGAATGATGAAGAATTTTGGGGTAAACGGAGTTACGCAGTTAATCCGATTGCTGATTTAGGAAATTTAGGAGTTGATTTAATTGTTAATTTATCTGCTTCACCCTATACAGTTGGGAAACAACATCTGCGAGAAGCAATGTTAAAACATAGTGCAGTTAATTTTCAACAACCAATTATTTATACTAACCAAGTTGGCGGAAATGATGATTTGGTTTTTGATGGCCGCAGTTTTGCTTTAAATAAACAAGGAGAAATTGTTGGTCGTGCTAAGGGTTTTGTATCTGATTTTTTAACCGTTGAATTTAATAGCAATGAACAAGATTTAGAATTAGGTGATATTTCTCCAGTTGCTGAATCTGAAGACGAGGAAATTTGGAATGCTTTGGTTTTGGGAGTCAAAGATTATGTGGGTAAATGTCGTTTTTCTAAAGTGTTGTTAGGTTTAAGTGGGGGAGTTGATTCGGCTTTAGTTGCGGCTATTGCTACTGCGGCATTAGGGAAAGAAAATGTGATTGGTGTGTTAATGCCTTCTCCCTATAGTTCTGAACATTCTATTAGTGATGCTTTAGCATTAGCAGCAAATTTAGATATTCAAACCCAGATTTTACCCATTGGGGAATTAATGGAAAGTTTTGATAAATCCCTAGATGAGTTATTTGCGGGAACTGAATTTGGGATTGCGGAAGAAAATCTTCAATCTCGCATTCGTGGTAATTTATTAATGGCAATTTCTAATAAATTTGGCTATTTGCTTTTATCTACTGGCAATAAATCGGAAGTTGCTGTTGGTTATTGCACTCTTTATGGTGATATGAATGGCGGTTTATCAGTCATTGCTGACGTTCCTAAAACCCGCGTTTATTCAATCTGCAAATGGTTAAATTCTCATCAACAAAAAGAAGTTATTCCTGAAAATATTCTCACCAAAGCACCAAGCGCAGAACTCAAACCGGGTCAAGTTGATCAAGATTCTCTTCCACCTTACGAAATTTTAGATGATATTCTTGACCGTTTGATTCATCAACATCAATCAGCAGCAGAAATTATTAGCGCAGGTCATGAACCGCCAATTGTGGATAGGGTATTACAATTATTATCTCGTGCAGAATTTAAACGGCGACAAGCTGCACCGGGATTAAAAATCACTGACCGCGCTTTTGGGACTGGTTGGAGAATGCCTATTGCTAGTAGTTGGTCAGCGTTGAGAAATTTTGATTGATTCTTAAATTTTTCTGGAGGTTATGGAGAATTAGTTAGACAATTTTAGCCAAGTTTCTAAATCTGTAACTGAAGTAAAATCTAACAAAGCTTCTCCTAATTCTTCCAGTTTCTCCACAGGTAATTCTTGAACTTTTTGAATTAATAATGAATCAATTTCCCCAATTCGGCGATTTAATTGACGGATAATTAGACGTTGTTCTCCTTCTTGTTTAGCCAGTTCTCTGTCTTGTTGGTAAAGTGGTGCTAATCGCATAATCAACTCCTGATCTTCTGTTTGTGAACTTTGATTGATTTTTAAGTTTTTCTGGAGGTTGTAGAGTAGTTCTAAGGTGATTTTGACGTAAGGTTGATTTAATGGTAACGCAGCTAATTCGTCAATGGCTTGTTTTTGGACTGTACCTCTACCTAAAAGTCTTAACCACAGTGTTTCTTGAGTTTGTGGGAGTTGATGAATAACGACAATTGCGGCGTGTAATGATGTTGGTAAATGGTATATTCCGTGTAAGGAATCTGGTTTTGTTGTGCCACTAAATCCTGAGATGATGTTTCTTGAGGCTGTGGGGGTGAGAATCCATAATCTGGGAATCTCGATTTTTGTTTTGGTGGTTTGTTCGCGTTTGGCTGCTCGTCGTAATGCACCTCTGACTTCTAATGATTTTAACAGACAATCACAGATTTCTTCTGTTGATGCTGGATTGCGAAATGGTTCAAATATGGCTGGTGTTGTGGCTAATTTACCCAATAATCCTAATAGTTCTACGTTGGTTGTTTGATTGGGAAATGGTGTAAATAATACATCTATTTCTCGGATTTCTCCAGCTACTTGACTGGCTGCTTGCACTTCTCCGAATGGTTTGAGTAGTTCTTCTAGATAATCTTTGGCAAATTGGTCATGTATAAAGCGGGTCATTTTCGAGTTTACTTTAGAGATATCATAAGATGCTACCAGATACCCGACTTCTAAAAAAAGTCTGCCTTCCATAATAGTAGAGGCAGAGCCTCTATGAGAGCATTCCTAGTCAGAGACTGGGAACGAGATAAACGAGATAAAGGAGGTTTTAATATTTCATTGCCTCTGCAACCTCTTGGCAAATTTTCACCCAAGCTTGGTTACGTTGTGCCTTTTCTAGACCGTCGAGGGGTTGATTTGGAGGGTGTGCAGCTTGGTAGTCGTTGATAGGGGTTACTTTGTATCCACTTGCACTAATTGGAATCCAGAAAATTGTTAATCCCTCTTTTTCGGCTGCTTTGAGTAAGGGTGGTAACTCTTCTTTGTAGATGAAATCAGAGGCTAGAAAGTCAGGGCTAACTAGCAGGATAGCAACCTTAGCTGTGGCTAGTGCTTTGTCAATTTCGGCTTTCCATTTTGCACCAGGTTTGATTTTGGTGTCATCCCAAAGGCTCAAACTTTCTGCGCGAATATAGGGTGTTAGTTGTGTTTGCAGTGCTGTTAACCATTCTGCATCTTGATGACTGTAGCTAACAAATATTTGGTTTCTGATACTTTCTGACATAGTCGGTTTCTGAATGAGGGTTGCTTTAATAATTTCTTTTTCTGTATTTTTGTCTATTTCTTGTCTTTGTCGAGTTCTTATATTTATATCTTCATAGCCATCTAAAAGTTGACGCAAATCGAGTTTTAGCTTGAGTTCACCAATAACTTTATAGATTTCTCCCATGTCTTCGAGTCCGAGTAGTTCTGAGTATTTGAGTGGATCATGTTTGGGATAACCAGGGACGGGAACCCATTCGGTGATTTCGAGATTGGGGAGGGTATTGTGGATTTTTTGGAAGTCATTGCGGAGAATACCAAGAAATAAGCGGCGGGTTTCTTTACGTCCGCTAATGGTGATAAAGATTTTTTTGTCTTCGGGGTCGGATTTGATGCGAGCAATGTTGTAGATTTCCTTGTTTTCTTGATATTGCAACATTACACCACTGCGCCAATAGATTTGGTTATAGATTTTGTCGTGGGTATTGACAATAAAGCGAGAGATGATACTTTCGGGGAGAACTTTGTAATGATATTGAAATTCTAGGGTTTCCCCTTCTAGTTCTGTTTCCTCTGGTTGGTCCTTGGGTAGAAGTCCCGCAATTAGAAATTTTGGTGGGTGACATTCCAGTGCAAAACAAAGTTCAAATTCTTTCATCAGTCCGATCAGATAGCCATGACGCTGGGTGGGATATCGCTCTGGATTGAGGATGCGGGTGAGATCGGCGGGGGTAAAAATGCCTTTAGCTTTAGTTTTGAGGGTTTCATCGCTCAACAGGGCATAAATGCCTTCTGTCACCCAGTTAGGTTTGAGGACGTTGGTATCTTTGAGGATGGGATGTTCACGGAAGTTGAGAACTAAGCCGAGTCTATGCAGGAGGTCAATAAGTTGATCTTGGTTTTGTTCTTCGGGAATTTTGTTTTGATAGCAGATGCCAATATAGTTGCTGTAGCTGATGAAGTCTTCATTCATGGATTCGAGTTGTTGTTTAACTTCAAACCATGAGAGGGGTAGAAGGTCATAGACTTCTTTGAGTTTGGCGATTTGCTGGAAAATGGCCGTGCGAAGTTCATCAATGCCGATATTATCTTGGCAGGAAGTTTCAATAATGGCTTGAATATTGGGATATTTTTCCCGTAATGCCTTGCGATTGATGTCCAGGGGTTGTTCGTCTTTTTTGTTGCCAACGATAATCACGGGGGACTGGCCGCCAAAGCTTTCGATTAGTTTCAGCCAATATTCGATGCGGTTTTGTTCTTCGCTGGTACGACAATCACAAACGAGGAGATAGAGGCTACGCTTGGTCAGAAAAAACTGATGGGTGGCATGATAAATTTCCTGTCCGCCAAAATCCCAAACATTCAGGCGGATGTCTTTGCTATTTACCTGCACGTTCCAAGTTTCTACATTGAGTCCGTGGGTTTGGGATTGATTTTTGTCATATTTATCGCGGATTAGTCGCTCGATGAGGGATGTTTTGCCGACGCTACCTTGTCCGATGAGTAAGAATTTGGCTTCATGTAATGGCCGAGTTTCACTTGTGCTAATTTGCCTCAAGTAATTAAAAATCTCTTTTATATCTTTTGAATTAAGAATTTCTAATGGAATATTGGTAATTGAATTGTAATCAAGGTTAAAGGTAGTCAGATTGGTTAATTTGGCGATCGCCTCTGGTATCTCGGTTATTTTGTTGTCTTGTAGGAAAAGCACTGTGAGATTGATTAATTTTGCTATCTCCTCTGGTATCTCCGTTATCTTATTGAAATTGAGGTAAAGGTGGGTGAGATTGGTTAATTTGGCGATCGCCTCTGGTATCTCCGTTATTTGGTTTTCCATGAGGTCAAGCACTGTGAGATTGGTTAATTTGGCGATCGCCTCTGGTATCTCCGTTATTTGGTTTTCCATGAGGTCAAGCACTGTGAGATTGGTTAATTTGGCGATCGCCTCTGGTATCTCCGTTATTTGGTTTTCCATGAGGTCAAGCACTGTGAGATTGGTTAATTTGGCGATCGCCTCTGGTATCTCCGTTATTTGGTTTTCCATGAGGTCAAGCACTGTGAGATTGGTTAATTTGGCGATCGCCTTTGGTATCTCAGTTATTTTGTTGGAACTGAGGTTAAGATGAGTGAGATTGGTTAATTTAGCGATCGCCTCTGGTATCTCGGTTATTTGGTTGTTAAAGAGGTAAAGCTGGGTGAGATTGGTTAATTTGGCGATCGCCTCTGGTATCTCGGTTATTTGGTTGAAACCGAGGTGAAGCTGGGTGAGATTGGTTAATTTAGCGATCGCCTCTGGTATCTCGGTTATTCGGTTGAATCTGAGGTAAAGCTGGGTGAGATTGGTTAATTTGGCGATCGCCTCTGGTATCTCGGTCAAATTTTTCCCCGACAAGTCTAACTCTTCCCAACCCTCAGCCGCACAGCGATCTATCAGTACCAACAACTCATCCTGCGTCATAATTCCAAGGTCAAGGGTAAGAGAAAAGAAGATTAATAAGAATTATTTTATACTGATTGGGGCAAATTATTGTCTGAATCAGGATGTCCAGGATTAAAGGATGAACAGGATGAAAATAGGGATTTTATTGCCTATTACCAGAAATAGCCAAAATATCTAAAATAGTCATTCTATGCAAATCTATACTCTTACAGATGCGCTTAATATATGATTTCAAAACAACTAATCCCGTAAGGGGGACTGAAACTACCGTTTAGAAGCCTGTAAACCTTTAGTAGATAGTTTCAAAACATGGAAATACTAAATTAAGCTACAATTTTGACTGATTTGATGCCTTTGCTACACCACTGAATTAGTAGCCAACGGTCAGAATCTTTGTCTAGAGCAGGTTTAAGCCGAAAAGCAAAAAATTCTTCCCAAGCTTCTACACCATGTTTTGTAACAAATTGTTTCTCAACTTCTTTAAATCTTTCCCAATTACGTTCTGCTATAGCAGTCAGCATGGGGATTAATTCAGTGATAGATATAGAAAGTGTTGCTTCACTCATTTGGGTATCCCTCGAAAATACAAATTATTGGTAAAACTTCGGCTTCGGTATCAATGACTTCGATTAATCGGAGTCCCCGTTTTTTCCCTATCTTTTTGCAGTGTTCCTCAGATGCTGTTGGTAGCCAGTATCTTGACTCTTTTACAGGGTCAAACTTCCGTGTGGAGCGTTTAATATTATCCTCTTTCATGCTGATTTTTGCTGACTGGCTTGTTTGTTTTGAAAGATAGCAAAGCGCTCCCCCGGAATTGCACTAACTGGTTTTTTCGCCTTGGCTATCTTCTTTAACCCAATTACCTATAGCTATTTCTACAGCTTCACTTTGTTTAATATCTCTATAAAAACAAGCGGTTTTAAATTGCTTGTAAAGCTCTAGTGGAATATGACCGCTAATCTGTTTGTAATTGGGATCACGTCTTTTATCCATATCAATATCAAAAGGTAAATATATAGAAGATTTTACTCTATTTTTCGTGTTCACCATTTTGCGTGCTGACATTTTGGCGTGACAACATTACGTTAACAACAGATGAGTAAATCAGTCAAGTATCAGTTTTAAAATATTTATGCTAAAATATAGTCAAAATGTCTAAAATAGTCATTCTATGCAAACCTATAGTCTTACAGATGCGCGAAATAAACATGGTGAGGTTTTTGACAAAGCCGCTATTGAACCAGTATTACTAACCAAGCAATCACGTCCTAGTCATGTAATTATTTCCGCAGATAGCTACCAAAAATTAATTAATAGATTGCAAGAATTAGAAGATATGCAGTTAGTTCAAAATGCTGAAACTGCTTTGAGTCAATCAAAAATGGTGGGTACAGAGGCTTTTACATCTGCATTGGAGCATTTAGCTAATGGCTAAAGTTGTAAATTAATAATGAAAGTTGCTAGTTAAATATATTGTCAGAATCAGGATGTCCAGGATTAAAGGATGAACAGGATGAAAACAGGGATTTTATCATCAATTACCTATTACCAATTATCCATTGGTTACTGAGCGAAGTCGAAGTACCAGCCTTAACTAAATAACTAGCAACTTGAATTAATAAAACTATTGCTGCTGTAACCAACCTTCCAAATCTGCTACAGTTGCAAAATCCAACAGCATATCACATAAATCTTCAATTTGTACTAATGATAACCGCTGTACCTGTGACAATAACTCATCAGGAATATTACCCAAACGCCGTTTTAACTGTTTGAGAACAATAGATAAAGCTTCTTCCCCTCTACCTTCTTCTTTCGCTTCCTGTATAGCTCTTGGCTCTTCTAAATCTAATCCCAACATGGTTATAATCTCCTTGCGACTAAATTTTTTAAACTTGTAAACAATAATCGTCGTAATTAAATCTATTATCGCTGCTTCCGACTGTTTCCGCGCCTCAGCTAACAAAAACTTTGCTGTTTCTATTGCTTCAGTATCTTCTTTAATTGTCAGCAACATTAAACCTAATCCTAACGGTTGCTGCTGTACATCCCCCAATTCATCTAAATATACCCGACGAACTTGATCACCTGCCAACAAAGACCGATGAATTTTTAAATTTGATGGTTCTAAACTCCGTGAACCAAAAATTATCACACCATACCAATCATCATAACGAATAGAATGGCGATGGAGAAACAGCGATAATTCTGAAAAGAAGCGAAAATATAAATTTTCATCTTTTGTGAAATTGCACTTCTGCAAAAAATACCACTTGAGAAACCGCATTAGCTGGAGGTAGAAACACCCCATCAATTCGGAAAGCCGTTTCTTTGACTTCCACCGATTCAAATTGATAACTGTCGGCTTCTGCTGGTGGTTCATCTACTAATTCAAACAACAAACTAGGAAATTGTTTGAACAATTTATAAAAAATAGAATCCCGTCGCATTATTAAGGAAAATTATCTTGTCTTTATTGATTACTTCTACATAATAAATGATCAAGGTGTATTTTTTCCAGACGACGGGAAAATTATCTTAAATCTACGTAATAATCAGGTTTTTTATTGGGGATTTTTGTAATAAAATGATGGTGTAAGTTTATAAGTAAAGTTGTTGAGTTAAAAATATGGAATATCCTTGGCAACAGCTAAAAAAGGGAGAAATTGATTGTCAACAGGCGCTCAATCTGTTAATAGATGAGCGAGGTACGTAACTGTTCACACTCCCCCACTAAAAAGGAATTAGGAAGTAACAGGGATAGGAG
>NZ_VIKX01000136.1 GCF_009711935.1 Dolichospermum sp. UHCC 0259
TGAGCTTTCAGGTATCCTTTTTTCTATCATACTTTCTGCATGAAGGAAATCCCTGGTTTTCCTGTCAAAATTAACACACTAGGTTGAAGCTATAAAAATTGTCAAAACAACTAACTAACAACGTGTTTCCCGGTTCAGTTATCAAATTAGATAATGGCTTGACATTCATTCACCAAGAGATAGCCACTACACCTGTAGTGGTAGCTGACGTTTGGGTGCGTGCGGGAACTAACCTAGAACCAGAACCTTGGTTTGGAATGGCACATTTTCTAGAACACATGATTTTTAAGGGTACACCAAACCTGTTGCCTGGAGAATTTGATTATCACATCGAAAAAATTGGTGGGGTGAGTAATGCCGCAACTAGCCACGATTACGCCCATTATTCCATTACAACTGCGGCTAATCACCTGGAGCATACTCTACCCCATTTAGGGGAATTACTCCTGAATGCAGCCATTCCTGACGATGAATTTATCAGAGAACGGGATGTGGTGCTAGAAGAAATCCGTTCTTACAATGATGATCCTGACTGGGTGGGTTTTCAATCTCTTGTGAAAAATGTTTACCAACATCACCCTTATGGACGTTCTGTGCTGGGGACTGAACCAGAATTAATGCAGCATTCCCCAGAAGCTATGCGCTGCTTTTATCGCACTCACTACCAACCAGAAAATATGACTGTGGTTGTGGTGGGGGGGATTGGTGAAAAAGCTGCGCGGGAGTTGGTAAACCGGACATTTGCAAATTTTCCTCAACGGGATAATTGTCCCCAATTTACCAAAGTTACAGCACCGGTAATTAAAGGAATTCGTCGTCATGAGTTAATTTTACCTAGACTAGAACAAGCACGGTTAATGATGGGTTGGAAAGTTCCGGGTGCGGAACAATTGCGGGCTGTTCATGGTTTAGAATTATTATCAGCACTGTTAGGAGCAGGGAGAATGTAACTGTTCACACTCCCCCACTAAAAAGGAATTAGGAAGTAACAGGGATAGGAG
>NZ_VIKX01000137.1 GCF_009711935.1 Dolichospermum sp. UHCC 0259
CTTTTGCCCGTGCTTACAGTATTGCCGCCGCTAAAGCACCAGACTGGCAAGGATTCACTACATTTCATAATTTAGCTGGTGGAGTCATGGAAGAACTCAATCTGCATGAAGGCTATGCTACTCAGTGGGGGGTTAATTTGCGTGATCTAGAAGGGGTGAAATGAGCATCCATTCCGAAACTTACGCTAAGGACTTGATGACCTGTTTTCAACATCCTCTTTACCTACGAGAAACCTGTACCAATTGAAGGCTCTGAAATTTAGAAGCCTCAAACCACTGCTGTGCCGTATGAAATTGTTGTACCAAATAATCTTTAGGTAAATTGGTACGTTGAGAATTCCCAAAAACATTGATTGACAGAATACCTATCCAGTATAGGTTACAGCCTTAGCGTAACTTTCTGTTCGATTGCTCATTTACCCCCTAGAACCAGGATTTGCCACCCGACGCTACACTGACTTTTTGTTAGCTACTGCTTGGGGTGGGGACGTGGGTTTAACTGCTGCTGCAATGTCCCCCTGTATGCGTCTGTATGCTTTTTTGGGAACCAGTTTGGCGGTTAATGGTATTCCTAATCAATCGCTAGTTCAATATTTAATTTCTCCCAATAATCTCGGCTTCTGGAAAGTTGTTGGTGAACTGCTTGCAGCAGCGCTTCGCTATCGCTCCGTAGAAATCGCTGTAGGCATTTATTTAATATTGCATAGCTAATTTTCCCTCAAGAATTATTTATCAATATCTAACTTTTGGCAGATGACAATGTATTTACTTAGTGAATATTTCGACTTTATACAAATCAAAAATGAGGGAAAACAAAAAATCAGTAAATTTTCCTGAATTTAGCTGTTTTTGCTATTGCCTTTTTTTTAGAATGTACTTATTATGTCAAAAGATATATTACTCGTTACATCAGGCAATGAACCAGATGTTAAAAAGACCATTGCTGGTCAAAAAAACCGAAATGGGGGGGCTAATTCGGGAATTTCGCCTGTTGACTGGACTTACCCAAGAACAGTTTGGTGCTTATCTAGGTGTGACTTATGGCACTGTTAACCGTTGGGAAAATGGGAGATCGCAGCCTTCACCAATTGCCATGCAACTTATTCAGCAGAAGATTGAGGAAGTGGGGGAACAAGGTCAGGAATTATTACAGAAGTATTTAAGGAATTAAAAAATGGCAGCGCGTTTATTGTAATTAGATGATTTATTAAATATTCCTAGTCCTGAGAAAACTGTATGATTTTAGGTATTGATTTTGGCACTTGTAATACAAGTGCGGCACTCATGCTAGATGGTACAACAAGATTGATAAAAGAACCCTTGAAACATGGCTACTCTTTTCCCTCTAGTATCTATTTAACAGAAGGGGGAGAGGTACTTGTAGGTCAAGCGGCTGAAAACAATCGTATGCTAGATATCCGTCGGTATCAACGGGAATTTAAACGTGATCTGGGAATGAATGAACCATACCAGATAGGGGAGAATTCCTTATTCCCCCAGGATTTGATCTCCGCTGTGCTGCAAAAGCTCAAAATCGAAGCTGAGAAAATTGTGGCGGCATTGGGAAAAGGAGCAATTGAAAATGTTGTTATTACTGTCCCTGCTACATATCAACAGTACAAACGCAGTTTAATGGAGAAAGCAGCAGAAGTCGCAGGATTTAGTTCTGTAAGGCTTTTAGAAGAACCTATAGCAGCAGCCATTTACTACAGCCATCATAATCAAAATAAACTGCAAGATGGAGAAAATATACTCGTTTATGACCTCGGTGGAGGAACTTTTGATGCCGTCTTAATTAAATATACAGCAGAGGGGTATCGAATCCTTTCCACACCAATGGGACTAGAGGATTCTGGTGGGACAAACTTTGATAGGCTGATTTATCAAGATATTAAAAATCGTTGTAGTGAAAGTTTACGTCAACAATTAAATAATAAAGACGCATGGCAGACAAGGGCAACTATATCTAAGTTGTGTATTGATATCAAGCATCAGTTGAGCGAGGCGCAAGAGGCAACTATTTACATTCCCATAGGGGGAGAAAATTATCAACTCACTCGCACAGCTTTTAATCAAATGATTGCTCCAGCAATTGACCAAACTATAGAAGTTTGTGACAAGTTAATAAAAAGCATTGGCATAGATTGGCAGGATATCAGTCAAGTGTTGTTGGTAGGTGGTAGTTGTCGTATTACCTATGTGCAAGATGCGATAGAAAAAAGGTTAAGATATCCACCTTTGTTGATAGATGAACCAGAGTTAGCTGTTTGCCAGGGAGCAGCAATTTATGGAAACAATTTAAATACAAAGTCAGAGTCAATTAAAGAAGAGGAAAAAAAACAACCAGAAGTAAAACCTAATGTAGAAACATCCCCTAATTATCCATGCAATTCTTCTGAAGACACTTTTGGTTGGTTCTCAACAAAAAACGATAGCAAAAACAAAAACACGAATGATTGGTTTTAGTAACTGTCTTAATTTATTATTTTGCAGAGGAGTCAAAATTTATGTCTAAGTGGTCAGCACTTGTCTACGGTCGCACATACGAAGTAGATTTTCGCTTAATTGCAATGCCTGAATACTTCGATGTACAAGCTCGTACATGGGCAGAAAACTATATTCTCGCTACCACGCAAATACCAGAAAAGCTCTCAGGTAATCCACGCTGGTCGTTATTTACTAATAGGAATTACTATGTAATTGCAACTACTTGTATGGTGAGAGAACTATTCCCTAATGGTACTTCACATGAAACGAAAGATATCACGACAGATTTTCGCGGTAGACCTCTATATGCCTTTATTGGTTATGTAGCCGAAAGAGATGAAAGCGGAGAATTTCCAACGTTACCAGCTTATAGTGACCTGAATCTGGAACAATTTCAACTTTTATACCAAAAATATGTTGAACAACGTTGGGATGTAAAACCCTATCAACTAGAAAGTAGACAGCCCATTTTTACTAGTGAAGATGAAAGTATAAACACTGGGTCTTTACTTTCAAGTAATACTAGTGACAGTATAGATAGTAGTTTTAACATAAATTCAAGTCAAGATTACCGTCTACTTTTTCCAGAGACAGAAAAAGAAACGCTGTGGACAACAGTGATAAATAGTATTGTGCAATCTCCCCAGCATAGTATATCAGTATGTCTTGGTTTGTCATCCCAAAGAGAGGCAGTAAATAGTCCATTTTTAAATGCTACTGCTAACAACGTAGCGACAGTGACACGAATTCCTGTACCAGTAAAAACAGTTGCAAAGCCAACAGAATCTACTCGTTCTCCGTTAAACGAACCATTACCACCAACTACACCAAACACTTATGTAGTTGATGAATCATCAAATGATAATTCTGATAAATCAATCGTATCTATAGAGGAGTTTATAGGTAGTTTGGTAGGCGGAATTGTAGGTAGATTTATTCCGATACCTGGTGTTGTGATTGCTGGTGGTATACCAGGAATAATTTTATGTGGTGGAATTGGATATATAGCAGTAGGAATGCTGACCAATAAAGGAGTAGGTGGAGTAATTGTTAGTAAATCTGGGGAATTATTGGAGAGTTTAACTAGTTCTACAAATACAGATATAGACAACAATCAAACACAATATCCAAGTAGTAATTCACAGCGCAATAATCAAACGCAAAATCAAAATATTGGTTTTAAACCTACGGATAATTCCAATGATGAGTTAGATGATGAAAATCAAGATAGTCAAAAAAAGCCAGACAACTGGTTTTAAAACATCCTCTTAGGAGAAAATAATGAAAGTTGTAATGCTTGGCAATAGTGGTGTAGGAAAGACAACCTATATGGCATCCCTATATGGGATTATGCAACAGAAAATAGATGGTTTCTCCTTGAAGGCTAATGATACAGCAGATGGTAATCGACTTTTAGAATTAGCTAATCAGATTTCATCTGGTCGGTATCCTGATGCAACATCTAACCGAAATGAATATGATTTTTATCTTCATTATCAAGATAAAGAGATATTTCCTTTCTCTTGGTCAGATTATCGAGGTTCAGCTATTCGTAGCATGAGTGATGATAAACAGTCAGAAATATTAGTTGATGAACTCAAAAAAGCCGATGGGATTATGATGTTTTGTGATTGCGATGCATTGATGGCTAAAAACAAGTTAAAAGCTATGAATGAAATTCGCCGAATGACCTATTTAGTTACTGAGGCAGTGAAAAATATTGAACGTCCAATTTCTTTAGCAATTGTCCTCACAAAAATAGATAAATTAGTCGAATTTCAACAAGATATATTTAATCCTTTTCAAGGCTTAATCAGTGTGATAAATGCCAGTCAATGGATTTCAGCTTCATTTATTCCCGTTGCCTGTAGTCATCAATTTATTAATGTTCCATTGCCACTGCTTTTTGCCCTGCGTTCCTCAGTAATTTATCAAGCAATGTTAGCAGAACATCTGCTTAAATATCACTACGATAGATACGAAGAATTCAAGAAAAAGAATGAAGGAGTAAGCGGAGGTATTAAATGGCTCGTAGATTCATGGAATGGAAATACTACTGATGACAAAAATGCGGAAGCAGAGCTTGCTAAAGCAGTGGAAATTTACCAAGTATTTGAACATATCAAAGAACCAGTGATTGCTTTAGCTAAATATCTAGAAAATCTTCCTATGATTGAAGAAAAGCTCACTTTGAAGGACTATGCATCAGTATGTGAAAATACTAAGATAAAATACCATCTGCCCAATTTTATTGGACAGAATCAACAACGACAGGAAACTTTCAATTGGTTTTAGTTACTAGCTTCAGATTACCATTTGTTTAAATTATCCAAAGGAGAAAAAAGAATGAAAATTACTATGCTTGGCAATAATGCATCAGGAAAAACTTGCTATATGCTAGGGATGTATGCGTTTATGAGTATGGGGCTAAAGGGATTTACTCTCACTGCTACAGATCCAGATCAGGATCTTAGGTTAATGGATCAGTGGGAGGCATTAATTGGAGAAAACATTCTCCCCCTACCAACACAACCCCAATCAAATGAATCACCTATTTATACCTATGGTTTTAGCTTTAACCATGGAGCTAAACCTCTCATAGATTTTGAATGGATTGACTATCGTGGTGGTGCATTAGCAGGTGATAGCTCACAAGCCGACGCTACGTTTTTAAGGCAAAAATCTAGGCAATCCGATTGTTTATTTTTATGCGTTCCTGCTGAATATTTACAAGAAGAGATTGTTAATGCAAACGGCGATGTTAATAATAGAGTTAAATTAAAAGTTGCAGGCAGTAACAAATTAGCAATAAATAGAATAAACTTAATTCTCACAGAAATCAAACAAGCTATCAATGAAGAAAAAAATGATGGGCAACCAGTACCTATAGCTATTGTTATTACTAAGTTTGATTTAATCTTCGGTAAACGTAATAAAGAAGCAATTACTAGAGATATTCAGGAATTGTTTAACCCTCTATTTATAGAAAATTCTGGTTGGTTGACAATGATTTGCCCAGTAAGCTTAGGCAAAGATATACGCATAGAAGATAAGAAAATTCTTGGAGAAATAGATCCAGTTAATGTGCATTTACCACTAGTATTTGCCATTTACTCACAGTTAACAAAGGATGTTAGCACAGTCAAATCTAGTTATAATAACATCCAAGAGCAAAAAACTAGGGTTGCAGATGACCTTAAAACACAACAAGGTAAATGGAATAGTTTCTTCAAACAGGGGGAGATTAATAGTAAACAGAGTTCTTTAAACAATAAAGAAACTGAGTTAGCGAAAAAAGAAGCCGAAATACAGGATATATCTAAAAAGATGCAACTAGTTGCTAAAGAACTAGATAATGTTTCGATGTTTTTAGGAAATCAGGAGATGAAAGTAAGTGTCTAATTCTTCCCTAAAATGGTCTGCCCTAATCTATGGTCGTACCTACGAAGTAGATTTCCGCTTAATTGCAATGCCTGAATACTTCGATGTACAAGCTCGTACATGGGCAGAAAACTATATTCTCGCTACCACGCAAATACCAGAAAAGCTCTCAGGTAATCCACGCTGGTCGTTATTTACTAATAGGAATTACTATGTAATTGCAACTACTTGTATGGTGAGAGAACTATTCCCTAATGGTACTTCACATGAAACGAAAGATATCACGACAGATTTTCGCGGTAGACCTCTATATGCCTTTATTGGTTATGTAGCCGAAAGAGATGAAAGCGGAGAATTTCCAACGTTACCAGCTTATAGTGACCTGAATCTGGAACAATTTCAACTTTTATACCAAAAATATGTTGAACAACGTTGGGATGTAAAACCCTATCAACCAGAAAGTAGACAGCCCATTCCTACTAGTGAAGAAGATGTAAAATTTAGTTTTCCAACAACTGATGATGCTAAATTACACCTAAATATAGACCAGAAAAGAATTAGAGTTTGGTCAGAAGAATATAAATCAGATGTATGGAATACCGTTATCCAAAAGATTGAGATTTCTGACCAACCTATATCTGTATGTCTTAGTTTATCAACATCTAGAGAAGCAGAAAACAGTCCATTTTTAAATGCCACTGTGCTAAGACTAGATACTAGTAGAGATGGACTTGATTTAGAAAGACGTATTGATAAACCACATCAGCAAACAAAAGAAACAAGAAATCCACCAAAAATTCTACCGGAAGAAGTTCCAGAATACTCTGAATCTAATCAATATACATCTCAAAGTACGAACAATATACCACAGTACTCTAATTCAAATTTTCCTAGAGGAAAAGGCAATTCATGGGTAGATGATAGACAAAGAGACTATGAGCATAAAGAACTAATTATTAGGAGGATAATAACGTATGCTTTTTTAGAAAAATACGGACATTATAGCTCAGAAGCTATTCAAAAAGTACCAACCGCTAAGTTTAAATATGGATTGGAAAGTTTGTGGAATAGTTTAATTTCAAAGTCTTTGAATCCAGCGAAGGAGTTTCTGGAAAGTGAATTCAAGCAATTAGATTACGATGAATCAAATTTTAATCAAGATATCAATGAATTAGCAGATATAGCAGATATAGATTCAAAAGAAATTAGAAATTTTCTAATGAAAGCCACTATTGATATATCACTAGATGATCTAACAGATATTGTCGATGATATGTTGAATTTAGTATCTACTTCTACAAGTAAAATTGGCATAAAGGAACAACAGCAATACATCTCTCGGAAATTAGAAGGTTTTGAATTAAAAGCAATTGACACCAAAGATAATAAAACTTTAAATAATAATGAAAATCAATCAAAATCTATGGGAGAAGATAATCAAAAACAAACACCTGAATGGTTTTAAAGATTGTTGCTAATGAATTTAGCGCGAATGTTCAGTCTAATGTCAAAGAAAAAACTAAGCAATTTATATATAAGGAGAACATAGATGCAAGCTGGAGATTTTCCCTTAGATTCAAGCAACTTTGGTTTAAACGCTGAGGATGTTGATTATTCCCAGCAATTTGATGCAAATTTGGTTGATATTGATCCTCAAGGTATTGACACCGACGGTGACGGACAACCTGACAATTGGATAATTTCATCTGACCTTGATGGTGATGGTATACCTGATGAAATATTGCCAGTTGAAGATATTAATAAAGATGATGATTTTTGCGAATTCCCAAGTGATATAAATTCCGAAATGTGCGGTGTTCCAGATGATGATATGGAACACTGGCATCAACAAGCTTATCCTGATACTTGCGCGATCGCTTCCCAAGAATTTATTTTAGACTCAGTTACAGGAGTAGATTTCTCAGAGGATGAACTACGTCAACAAGCTATTGATAATGGTTGGTACACTCCTGGTGGTGGTACTCCCCTAGATTGTATGGGCAATTTGCTAGAAGCAAACGGTGTAGATGTAGATAAAGAATATGGATGCACACTAGAAGATTTAAGCAACAAACTACAAGGAGGTCAGAAAGTCATAGTAGCAATAGACGCTGATGAAATCTGGTATCAAGGGGTTGATGAGGATGATTATTTATCGGAATTGAATGGAATGCCAGGTCAAGGTGTCAATCATGCTGTTCAAGTAATTGGCATTGATAACAGCGATCCAAATAATCCTACCGTAATTCTCAATGATCCAGGCACACCTGATGGTCAAGGGTCAAGAATACCAGCAGACCAATTTTTAGATGCTTGGGCTGATAGTAATTCCTACATGATTTCCACTACTGGTGATGTGGTGACTGCATAAAAAACTTGTAGATTTACAACAACAATATCAACATCTGATGCAGAAAATTGACACATTTAAGGTAATTTATGAAAACACCACTAGCTCAGAAATCAAGAGAAACTCTTAGTAAAACTGAACAATTATTGCAATCTATTCGCCAAACTCCTTTATTTCGTCAAGTCATCCCTCTAGAAGCAGGTATCGGCTTACCAATTCCCCTACGGAAAGAAGGCAAAGTTTATGCAATTCTACCCTGTTTTGGCTTTGCTCCTACAGCTACAAAAGGTCAAACTACCGTCTTTCCTCCTTTTGCCACAATTACCGTGAATTGGGCTAACCAAGTGCCTGTGGAATATGTCAATTTGCGCTTTCGCAATCCTGCACCAGAACTACAATGGCAAGGTCAAATTGGTATTTTTCCTCATCCAGCCGTGGCACAAATGACATTGGGTGAATACAAAGAAAAACGTAGCGAATTACTGGCTATGTATGATGAAATGTTTAAAACCCTAGCGTCTGATGCAAACTTTTCAGATGAGTGGACAACTCGGTTTAGTGTACTTTTACGTACATTGATGGAACCGCCATTAGAGCCATATTATCGCGTCCTGGGTACAAAATTCTGCGATCGCTTTTTAGAGGTTATTTGAACAGTATTTTTATTAACATCAAAGCAAGAGAAATCTAACTCTCTTTCCTTGCTTACAAGTAGGAGTTTCAAAGCCTCTCCCCAAAAACGGGGAGAGGTTTAGAGAGGGGTTTATAGTCTACTTTAGGACTTGACAAACATACTTTTAAGCAGCCCTTAATTATTCACAAAATACATCATAATTTATGGCTAACTATCAACAACAAAAACAAAAGGTTCTACAGCTTTTTAAACCAGCTAAAACCTTAGCCGAAGGTCAAAAAAATATTGAGATCAAGCAAAGCCTAGAAGAAGTAGAAAAGCGTCTGATTGAGGAGAAACTGTTTGTAGTTGTTTGTGGTGAATTCAAACAAGGCAAATCCAGCCTCATGAATGCCTTGCTAAACGAACCAGAACTGTTTCCAGTAGATGTTGATATTACAACTAACCTAGTCTCAAGCATTACCTATGGTGAAACCGAAAAAATCACTGTAGTTTTAGGGGAATCAGGAAAAGAACAATCTCAGGAAATTCAACGAGCAGAAATTCCTAATTATGTAACTGAACAGCATAACAAAGGTAATTTCCACCAAGCTAAAATGTTGATTCTGCAATCTCCCAATCCCCAACTAAAAGAAGGTTTAGTGTTGGTGGATACTCCTGGTGTGGGGAGTCTCAATGTAGAACATACGGCTGTTACTTATGCGTTTATTCCTAATGCAGATGCCATTATTTTTGTTAGTGATGCACTAGCACCTTTATCTGCTAAAGAATTAGATTTTATCACTGAAAGAATCGTTCCTTATTGTCAGAATTTGATTTTTGTAGTCACAAAAATTGATGCAGTAGGAAACTATGAAAATATTATCGCCAGCAATCAAGAAAAACTGGCTCAATTACTCAAACGTCCTGATAGCGAAATTTCGATTATTCCTGTTTCCAGTAGTCTGAAATTAGATTACCTCAAATCTCAAGAAACAGAAGATTTGGAAGATAGTAACTTTCAACAGCTAGAAAATGAACTGTGGGGCTTAATCAGTCAACAACGGGGAAAAATATTGCTGATTAAGGCATTAACTGAATTGGGACGGGCGGTAAATGAGATAAAAGCACCAATTCAAGTTGAGTGGGAAACATATCAACAACAAAGTAAACAGGAATTAGAAAAATCAGAACGCCAACTGCAAGCGACTAAAGAACGATTAGCATCTCTGCAAGAAAACAACGCTGATTGGTTGACTCAACTGAGTTATGGGCTGCAAGATATCCGTAAACAATCAATTCATCAATTTGATATTGGTTTTGATAAAGTGCATCATAAAGCCAATGAATATCTAGACGATAATCGGCTTTTAAAGAATCCCACAGAGATTGCTAGTTTACTGGAGGGAGATATTAATGGGTTAATGTCTAATTTAGGAAAATTGCTGACTCAAGAAACCGCAGAACTATACACAAATATCGAATCTGCTAGTAAACTTAATCTTAACCCATTGCAGATAGATGATTTAGAGTGGGAGAAAGCAGCTATTAGTCTCCCCAATGGGAAAAACAAACGAACTGGTTTGTTTGAAAAATCTGTAGTTATAGTTCGCAACATAGGGTTTACAGCTACTCCTGGAGCAATGATTGGTCAATTTCTTGGAGGAATTGCAGGTGCAGCTATTGGGACTTTATTTGGCGGCGTTGGGGCTGGTCCTGGAATGGTTATAGGTCAAACTCTTGGAGGTTCTTTAGCAGGTTTGGCAGGGGCAAAATTAGGCTTTGATCAGTCTGTATCGCAAATTAAAGATAAAGACAGACGGGAAGTTTCTAAATTTATTTTGCCTTATATTAAACAGAGTCAAATGCTTTGTAGAAAAGTGCTAGATGATGCGATCGTAGATTTAGAACAGTCAATACGAGAAGAATTACGCAACCAGATTAAGCGAGAAAAAAATAATTGCGATCGCACTCTGCGCTCACTACAAGAAGCGCGTCAACGTTCTCAAGCCCAAGTTCAACAACGTACTCAGGAACTGCAAGTTATATTGCCCCAAATTAATCAACTGCAAAAAAATATTCAGCAATTAGCTCAAGTTACAGTAACGATGGGTACAGTGTCAGATACTAAACAAAAAACTGAGGTAGCACAACCAGTAACTACGGTAGGTGGGGAAAAGGGAAGTTGGGCAGATGATTGAGGGAACTATGCAACAAAGGGTAGATGAATTATTTAAATCTGCCCTTTCTGACACTAATAATCAACCAGGATTAGAGGATTTTCACCACTTACTACAACGATGTCAGCAGCAATTACATCAACCAATGCGGGTGGCGATAGTTGGTCTAATTAAGGCAGGTAAATCTACAATGATGAATGCCTTATTGGGTGAGGAAGTAGTTGCAACAGGTAATGTAGAAGCTACTTTTAATGTCAACTTTTTGCGGTATGGCGATCGCCCATCTCTGCTAGTACACTTTAAAAATGGTCGCTCACCTGAACCTAAACCATTTACAGAACTAGCAGATTTAACTCTCCGTGCTGACACTCACCGCGATTATCTCTTGAGCATCAAGTATATAGAGGTTATATACCCAAGTCCAATCCTAGAAAGTTTCAATTTGATTGATACTCCTGGTTTGTTGTCCTATTACAAGGATGACTCAGAAAATACCCTTCAGTTCTTGCAATTACACGGTCAGGAACTCACTGATATTACCAAGTCAGAAGCTCAAGGTGCTGATGCGGTACTGTACTTATTTAGTCATAGTTTAGCTACCGAAGATAAGCAAACTGTAGAGATATTTCAGGGTCCAACAGTCGGTCATGTAACACCTATTAATGCCATTGGTGTACTCACCAAAGTTGATAGCTACTGGTCTGATCCCAATGCTTCTGAACCGATGGAGGCTGGAAATCGGATTTGTCAACGGCTATCATCACATCCGCAAATACGAAACATACTTTATACGATTTATCCTACCTGTGGGTTTTTAGCTTTTGGGGCGCAAACCCTTACCAAGGACGAGTGGGAAATTCTGACTCGGTTAGCTCAATTGCTTCCAGAAGAACGGATGCATAAGCTGATTAAAGATGTCCGACGCTTTTGCGATCGTGAATATCCAGATGTACCAATCCCACCTAGCCAACGTCAGGAATTATTCAAGCGTTTGGGGCAATACGGCATTTGGCTTGCCTATACTCTGATTCGTTCTGGGGTCAATAATCAAACACAACTCACTGCTGAACTGCTCGAACGCAGTGGTATTCCCCAATTGCGTAACCTTATACTCTCGCATTTTGGTCATAGATCCTACTTAATCAAACTCAGTAAAGTCTTGCAGGAAATCAAAGTTACTAGTTTCCGATACCAACAAAATCTCCAAGTTACACAACAACAAGTAGTTAACAATGTTGTTGGTTTATTTGAAAAATTAGAAGCTCAAGAGCATGGCTTTGCTGAATTGCGAGTTCTACGAAATTATTATGATAAAAAATTAGACTTTGACGAAAATGAGGTAACGCAAATGTTAGAAGTGACAGGAGAAAGTGGTACTTCTTGCAGCGAAAGGTTGGGATTAGGTAAACTTGCGACTATCAACGAAATGATGCCTGTAGCGAAAGCCAGAATGCACTATTGGCGGAAAAAAGCGCATGATGATTTTGGTAGCGATCACATATCAATTACTGCTGCTAAAGTTTTAGCAAGTTCCTATGAGCGCATTCTATATCGTCTTCAGAAGGCAAAAGAATATCTCTATTTCTAGCCGGAGAGCGATTTTTTTCGGGGGAGATAATACTTCCCCTCGACCTAACTCAATAAATAACCAATACCGTCACAATACTGTTCGGTTAAAGGGAAATAGGTGTGCCTTTAGAGATTTAGGAGATTTAGTGGACTAGTTTGCTCCATTGCACCCCGTTCTTGAGGGAAACTAAATGATGCGATCGCTTCGCTGACCGCAGGTATCGCTCTACCAATATTTCCCCCAATAAAATTATCAATTACTATCTCAAACAGATATAATAAAGTCAAAACATGGAATTTATTTTGGTTTACGTCACTTGTAAAGACCGTGCTGAAGCTCTTAGCGTAGGTAGAGCCGTAGTAGAAGACCGTCTTGCTGCCTGTGCCAACATAATTGACGGCATGGATAGTATTTATTGGTGGCAAGGTGAATTACAAGTAGAAAAAGAAGCGATTCTAATTATGAAATCCCACCGTGATTTATTTGCAGAACTAACGGAAAAGGTGAAATCAAAACACTCTTATGAAATACCTTGTGTGGTGGCTTTACCAATTGAAACAGGAAATGAGGATTACCTGAATTGGCTAATGGCAGAAACCAAGGCTACAGATATCAACAAATAATTTCGCCCAAGAAAATTATCATAGCTTTGCCCAAAGTGAAAATAAAAGGCTGTAATTGTGCTACTAAATTACGTATACACAATTCTAACGTTGTTTCTTTATACAAGATAAAGGATAACGTTTGCCTCTCCAAGTTGTCCAACCGATAGTCTGACCCGATTTAGCATTATATTTTAAAAACCAGTTGTCTTGTTCTTGACCTAAATAACGAATTGAGAGAGATGTTGAATTTGCAGAACGTTTTGCCAGTGACACCCATGCACTACCATTATCACTGAACCGTCCCACAACCTTAACACCTGACGTAGTGCTACAGACATCACCATCACATTTAGTTTGAGGATCATCAACTACAAGCCAGTCCATTTTGGAGTTACGACCATCAATATTACAATTCCATGAACCAAAATACCACTGATTCCCTACCTGTGAGGCATTAATGGTACTAGGATTAAATAATATTCCAGAGGGAATCAGTATTAAACCTAACAAACACTTTGGGAGTAATTTCATAATTTGAGGTGATGAAATAGAAGTATCAAATTTTTTCATGGCACTTTGAAATCAAGAATTTTCAACCCTGAATCCTGATCATAAACTATTAATGTATCTTCGGATTAATAAAAAACCTAACGATAAAGGAATCATGAAACTACAAAAATGCAATAACCAAATTCCAAAGTTCTGATTTATTGAAGGAAGATGAATTGTCAGTACAACTACTGTTAGATAAAATCCACTGGCAAACATCAAAACCCGACCAGCAAATTTATTAGCACGATACCAGATTCGTGAATCTGACAAAGTTTTAGGAGTACGAATTCCATAGCCGTAATTGGGTGGTATAATTTCAGTAATCAATGGAATAGATAGCAAAAAGATTAGCAGTGCCGGAATAGCAAATGTTTGTTGTAACATATTTTATATGAAAACTAGATATAGCAATTCTGTTAAATTGGATAGTAGATGTAAACTTTTTCGATAATTCACTCTTATCAAGTCACTTACTGTACCAGAAGTTTTTAGTTATGTTTCCACACCGACTTTATCAAACCGCCCTTCTAAAATGACCGAACAACAACCCATACAACAGAAAATTC
>NZ_VIKX01000138.1 GCF_009711935.1 Dolichospermum sp. UHCC 0259
ATCCCTGTTACTTCCTAATTCCTTTTTAGTGGGGGAGTGTGAACAGTTACTTTTATTCAGCCTTTCCGCTATCTCAGCGGGGCTGTAACCACAAAGTAACCCACGTAAATGTAGTTTCTCAACAGGTGTGAGCCGTTTACCCTTAGCAGATGCGATATCTGTGTATAGGGTTTCTAAATCCCAGTAGTTCGTGGCTTGAACAAAGCGTTCTTCAGTAGATGCCATTGTCAACATTGTGTACATAAAATTTACTAATCTTATACTAGCCTAACTTCTAATATTGGCTAGTACACACCTAAATTCCGCAATGATAGTCTAGTGGTCTGTCAAGCAAAAAATTGTGAATTTGAGAGAGAATAGGGGGGCTAT
>NZ_VIKX01000139.1 GCF_009711935.1 Dolichospermum sp. UHCC 0259
CCTACTTCTACCTACCCTATAAACTCTCGAAAGTGGGGGGAGAGTGAAAAACTACACCCAATTTAATCACAAAAGTCGGAAATTGCTGCTCTACAGTAATTTTACTTCCTGTTTTAATGTCCATTGATATCAGCTTTTTTCTGATTGTTTCATCTTGACTTTGACAAGCAGTAACTATTCCTAATTCTCCTGATTTAAGTAACTCTAAAGAACAACCCATAATAGTAAAAGGAGTAAACATTGTATTATCAAAATAAAAAGGCAAAAATTGAAATGATGAAAGATGATAAACATCCTCCATCATTGTAAAATTGAAAGAGTTAAGTAATGCTAAACCCTAACAGATATTGTATTAAGCAAGATAAGGTTCTTGGTGGGTTTTGATTGTGCAGTTAGAACGAGGGTAGCTAACACACAATAGAGCGAATCCTTTGCCCATTTGCTCATCATCTAGGAAGACTTGATCGTCTTGATTGATTTCACCTTCGACAATCTTACCTACACAGCTAGAACAAGAACCAGAGTGACAGGAGAAAGGTAATTCAACCCCAGCTTCTTCTGCTGCGTCTACAATGTTTGTTTCTTCATCACACTCAATTGTGGTGTCTATATTTTCTTTTTTGTTGATCAATCTTACTTGATAGGTTGCCATTTTCCAATTCTCCTCAAACGTGAATGAAGTGAGTTTTTGAGTTAGTTAAGTTGTAAGCTTGCTTGATAGCTTACTTTATGAACTATTGTCCGCAAGGTACACCAGTGGGAGTACCATCATTGGTTTTAAAAGACTTGCCACAACCGCAGGTATCAGTTGCATTGGGATTGGAAAACTTGAAACCGCTATCCATGACTCCCTCAACAAAATCAACTACCACACCTGCTAATAAAGGCGCACTTTTAGCATCAACGTAAATCAACACATTTCCTTGTTGAGATACGACATCATCAGGCTGGGGCTTACTGGTAATTTCGATGCCATACTCGTAGCCGCTGCAACCACCGTCTTTAACGGAGATGCGGACACCCTTTTTAGCGTCTTCGGTTGCAGAACCTTTTAAAAATGCCCGCAGACGAAATTCAGCCTTTTCTGTTAAAGTAACAGTCATTTTGTTTCCTATTCTGTAGCGAATATTCTGATTTGGAATGTGGATTTTGCAAAAAGTGGTACTTTACACCGTTGCAGTTTGAGATTGGGAATATCTCCAAGGGGCTGTATTACCGCAGACTGGACAATTGCGATCGCGGTGAGAACGACGTTTAGCAAATTCCATTCGGTTCAAGTCAATCGTCAGCAACTCTGACAACAGCGGTTGACTAAAACCAGTAATCAGCTTCACAGCTTCCAAAGCCGTCAAACAAGCTAAAGTCCCAGAAACAGCCCCCAGCACGGAAAAACCGCGCCGATCCCAATCAGGCTTTTCTGGAAACAGACAGGATAAACAAGGCGTAACACCAGGAATAATCGTGGTGAGGTAAGCCTCCATTCCATCCATAGCCGCCTCTACCATCGGCTTGCGCCAGCGCACACAGGCTGCATTTAACAAATTGCGTTCAGTGAAATTATGAGCGCAATCCAAAGCCATATCCGCCGACTGCACCAACTCATCCACATTTTCTGCGGTAATGTAATCGTGAACCACGTCCACTTGGACATCAGGATTGATGGCTTTTAGTGTTTCCTGGGCTTTGAATACTCTAGGTTTACCCACCCAGTCATCAGTCATCAAAACCTGACGATTCATATCATCCAGCCGCAAATCACCACCCCGGACTAGGATTAGCCGCCCAACGCCCGCTACTGCTAGGTAAAGCGCCGCCGTACCGCCTAATCCACCCACACCCGACACCAAAACAGTCGCTGATTTCAGGCGCTTTTGTGCTAATTCGCCAAAATTAGGAAGCATCATTTGGCGACTATAGCGTTCCAATTCGGTAGGCGTTAGGTTGATCACTTTTTAACTCCTAATCTGAGGTGATTTCTGTCAGGGTAACTACATTTTTCCGCTTATCATTAAACACTTTGAACAGCTTTTGTTCATGGGGTGTAGATTCTATAAACACTTGATAAGCTTGCTGTAAAGCTGTGCAATATTTCTCTAGTCTTTCTTCGTCACTTATTTGGGGATAAGTATCATCAATTTGACTCATGAACTGAGAAAACTTTTTCAAAATATGTAAACGATTCACATTTACAAATTTTTGGTCGTAGGGCAGTTTAAAAAAGATAAAAAACTCTTCTGCATCTACGAGCTTTTTGAATTCATCAATATTGGTACTCATTTAGAATTCTCCATTTTTTTAAGTTGTTGCTTGAGTCCATCTAACTGACAGTAGATTTCGTAAGTTGCAGCAGCAACATCCATCAGTTTTTCGTAGTCTGTGGGCAATCCTTCCGCTAAATCATGCAGATCCATTTTCATTTGACCTGCTTTACTATTTAGCTTTTTAATCTTGGTGGTGATTTCTTCAATTGTCATTGGTGATTGGTAATTGGTGATTGGTAATTGGTAATTGGTAATTGGTAATTGGTAATTTTTGCCCAGTCCCCAGTCCCCAGTCCCTAGTCCCCAGTCCCCAAGTATTAAAGATTGCCAACTTCAGGGAAACGTTTGGCTAAATCAATACCTTTTTCGATAAACTTTGCGCCTTCTTCGTCCAATTTCTCGAAGGAATCAAAACCAAAACGATGGGCATCACGTAAGGTTTTTACAGTTAATAATAAGCGTCCAGAAAATATTAAAGCCCAACCGAAACCCTCATGTCCTAATTCAACAACAACATTAGAAATGAGTCCGGTTTCCTTTTCAATACTGGATGCTACAGCTCGGAAAAAGGCATTTATCCGAGAAATTGTAGCGGGATCAATTTCACCTTCTACGGAAATTTCCCGTTTCTTTTTTTTAGTAACAATATAGGGTTTGAGGATTAATTCATCAGTCCAACTCCGGTAAAAACCATAGCTATCTTGCGCCCGGATTTGTTGAACTAATGATTTATGGAAAGGAGTTAAAACTACCTCTGAATTGTTACCAGTTCCATTCACATCATTTGTACTCATACTGTTGTCTCGTTTTCAAGTTCTTCCGCAAAACTAAGTTTTTTCTGTCCTAAAGCTTTCCGTAACCAAGGTGGAGGATTACCTTTAAGAGTTTTGACTAATTTGTTGAGAATATCTTCAATTTTCTCCTCTTCAGATTTAGCCTTAACTGGAGTTACATTCTTCTTAATTAACCGAGCAGCGGCACTACCACCAATAGCCACAACATAAACAATTGTGCAATCATTCAGTGCTTGTAGTTTGGGGGTAATTTTATCTTCATTACCATCTTCTTTGAGATCACCTTCAAATTTGAGGGTTTCGATAAATTCATAGCCGTTATCGGAAATTTCATAAACATCAATTTCCTTAGCCCAACCAAAGTGAGCATTAACATGAATTCGGTCAGTTGTCGTAAACGCAATTTTCACTTTCATTTGTCCTTTGAACACGGATTAAACGGATTTGAGGATGACACGGGTTTAAGAATTACAATGTTTTCTATTACCGTGTTGTTTGATGTTTCTCATTCCCGAACACGGATTAAACGGATTTGAGGATGACACGGATTTAAGAATTACAATGTTTTCTATTCCTGATTAATTACTGATGACCATTGGTGCATCATTGATGATTCTTCGTGTTCTATGAATAGGTTTCCTATGCCAAAAAGAAGCTCAATAGTACCGCGATAGCCTACTTTGGTAAATAGACCATTTCCTAAACGGTCATAGATGGGAATACCTAAACGATAGAGAGGAATAGAAAGGCGTTTAGAGATGGTATTTACGTTAGAATTACCAATCAATAAATCAGAACCTAACGCCAACTTTTCAAAATCCTCTAAATCACCAATGGTGACATTTTTGATAGGAAGTAGTTCAAGTAAAGGGGAACGAGTTGTGGTGACAGCGTTGTGAATTTCTGCCCCCATTGATTGTAAAAACCCAACTATCGTCCACAACAAATCTGGTTCTAAAGCTAAAGATACTCGTTTGGAACTAAAATAAAAGTGAGTATCTAACATTGCGTCTTGCAATTGCCGACGTTGACGACGATATTTTTCAGGAACGGGATTTCCACTTAATAAAGATAACTTTTGCAGAAATTGATCTACAGGTTCTAATCCTGTTAAATCTCTAAATACTTGATAACTTGTTCCAAACCGTTCCTCTAAAATTTTCGCCGCCCCTAACATACTTTCACCTAATGCTAAGGTAAAAGCCGAACTGCCTAAAGAACGCAATTGTTTGAGAGTTGTGCCACTAGCAGTTATAGGAGTATAACCATCTTCCAAATGTCCATCTAAGGAAGATCCCAAATCAGGAACAAAGATTGGTTCGAGTCCAAAAGCTGTCACCATTTCCCGAATTTCTAGCACATCTCCAGGAGTGATAGCAGAACCAGCTAAAATTGTGATTTGTTCGGGTTTAATTCCCCCTGCTTTGGGAATTTCTTTAACTATACTTTCTACCGCAACTGCAAAACCGTCTTGTAATGCACCTTTAAAATCAGGAGTGGGAGCAAAAATGATGGCTAAATGATTAAGTTCAGGATGACGTTCTCGAATATCTTTCAAGAACATTTCCATATCATCACCCCTGGTTTCTGTTAAACCAGTGGTACATAAACCAATAATTTCTGGTTGTACCTTTTCCACTAAAGTGAGAATAGCTTGCTCAACGTTTTCTTCACCACCCAAAATAGTAGTAACTTCCGTCATTGCAGTAGTAGCAAGAGGAATTGCTTCCCGAAAATGTCGAACTAAAACCACTTTTGCAAAGGCTGTACAACCCTGAGAACCATGAAATAAAGGCATAGTTCCCTTCAAACCCAAAAAAGCCAAAGAAGCGCCTAAAGCCTGACTTTGTTTGAGGGGGTTTACAGTCACGGACTTTTCTGGAACAATTGCGATCGCCATAAATTAAACTTTCATAAATGATAAACTTCCTCTCTCCGTGCCTGGAGCGCCTCTGCGTGAGACACTTATTCCCAAGGAGCCGGCTTACGAATTTGCTCCCACACAGGGCTATATAAAGCCTCAGTCAACTCCCGCGCCATTTCCACCATCCCCACATAACCGGCATAAGGATGATGACGTTCTTGGTTAATATCTAAAAAGGGAATTCTGGCTTTGAGCGCAGTATATTGATTTCTACCCCCAGCAATAAGCATATCTGCGTTAGTTTCTGCAATTAATTTTAGGAGTTCTGTGGCGTTCCCCTTCTCCAACATAATCCCATCATTACCCAACAAATTTTTGATTTTCGCTTTATCTTCTTCTGTACTTTTGCGGGTACTTGTCGCCACAACTTCAATTCCCAAATCCTTCGCGGCGGAAATAATTGACCAACTTTTCACACCACCAGTATAGAGAACAATGCGTTTTCCTTTTAATTTGGCTCGATAAGGTGCAAGCGCAATATCCAAAGCCGCAGTTTCTTCAGCAATGAGTTTTTCTGTCCGTTCCTGCAAATCAGCATCACCTAATTTAGCAGCCACAGTTCGCAGACAACGGTTAATATCTTTAATTCCATAAAATGACTCTTCAATGTAAGGAATTCCATAACGTTCCTGCATTTTTCGCGCCATATTTAATAACGCTTTTGAGCAAATCATCACATTTAATTTAGCCCGGTGAGCATAACGAACTTCATCATAACGAGCATCACCAGTAATTTTCGATAAAACCCGAATTCCTAACTTTTCAAATAAACTTAAAACCCCCCACATTTCCCCAGCAATATTATACTCACCGATGATATTAATATCATAGGGTGTAGTATATTCCGGTTCAGCAGTACCAACTACATATTCTAGTAAAGCCTCACCACCAAAGCGATTACCTAAGTTTTTGCTGCCAATAAATCCGGGAGCAATCACAGGAATAACAGGAGTTCCAGTTTTTTCGGCTGCTACCTTACAAACTGCATCAATATCATCACCAATTAAGGCTGTAACGCAGGTAGCGTAAACAAAAACCGCCGCAGGTTTATAATTTTCATTAACTTCTAAAATCGCCTTATAAAGCTTTTTCTCGCCACCGAAAATCACATCATTTTCACCCACATCGGTAGTAAAACCTGTTTTATAAAGCATTGGTCCAGAAGACAGACTACCACGACTTCCCCAGGAATTGCCAGCGCAAGCGATCGGACCATGTACTAAATGAGCAGCATCAGTAATGGGAACTAAAGCAATCATCGCTCCATCAAAGGCACAACCACCTTGAGCCGCACCGGGTTGAGCTTGTTGGGTACAGGATTTATTTTTCTTTTCTCCTTGTTTCTTCTGATTATGTTCGCAACCTGACTCACTCAGCAATTCGTTAATTTTACTTTGGGTGACTTTCATTTTTATTCTTGTGCTAGATGGAGTTTACAACCATGACAAATCTTGCTTAAAATTAATCATCATCTTGATGATTTCGAGAAAAATATTGCAAATTAATAAAAATTATTTGTGGAACTATTTACAGCATCATCTATTTCTGAGTTTGTGTTTTTACAGAAAAGATAATAGAAACTTGCTGTCATAGAGAATAAGTGAGAAATATCTCACAAATAATTTAGGATTACCACAGGATATAATAAATATAATAATTCTAATTCCCCGAAAATAACCAAGTTTTTATGCTTAGTTTGGATAGATTTCTAGATTTTCTGCAAAATCTAATTAACTTAATATTTACACAGATAAACTTTCAAAAAAGATATGTATTTATCTGTATTTTCTGAGGGTGGGATTTTCATAACATTTACTTTTGTAAGAAAAAACAGAAAAATTAATTCATCTGCGTTTATCCGCGTTTATCCGCGTTCAATTATTAAAAACTAAAGATAGGGGATAGGATTTTAGGTAAATTGCCTATGTCCCCATCCCCTTTGTTGATTTTCCTATGATCAGGATGGGTTTACCCCACCCTTGCAGACATTCTTAACGAATTAAGTCGTAGGAAATATCGGTCTTACCAGCAACATTAGTGCTGCGGTCAATTTCTTCAAATACTGTGTTAACAATCCAGTTCAACAGGTTGATGATACCTTTGTAACCAACAGTTGCATAACGGTGGTAGTGGTGACGGTCCATGATAGGATAACCAATTCTTACCAAAGGTACACCACAATCGCGCCACAGGTACTTACCGTAGGAGTTACCAATCAATAGGTCTACGGGTTCGGTGAACAACAAGGAGCGTAAGTGCCACAAGTCTTTACCACCCCAGATTTTAGCGGACTTACCGAACACGCTAGAATCTAACAATGCTTGCAATTCTTTCTCGAATACTTCGTTGGTGTTGTGAACCAAGATGTGTACTGGTTCAGCACCCATTTCCAACATGAAACCAACTACGCTGTAAACTAAGTCAGGATCACCGTAGATAGCGAAACGCTTACCATGTAACCAAGCATGGGAGTCAGTCATTGCGTCAACTGCACGACCACGTTCGATTTCTAACTCTTCAGGAATAGCCTTACCAGTTAATTCGCACAGTTTCATCAAGAATTCGTCAGTTCCCTTGATACCCCAAGGACGAGCAACACAAACGTCTTGCTTCCATTCCTTAGCAATGTATTCACGGGTTTTGGTGGTGGAGTAAGCTTGGAGAGCAACAGTAGCCTTAGCGTTGATGGAATCTGCTGCGTCTTCTAGCTTAGTCCCACCTGGATACATATTGTATTCACCATCACAAGGTGAGTCAACATAATCACTGTTGTCAGATAAAACAGTGTAGTCAATACCCATTAAAGAAGCAATCCGCTTGATTTCGCGGTTGTTTTCTACGTAGGTATCAAAACCAGGAATGAAGTTGATTTTACCGTTGCTCTTGGCTTTCTTCTTACCTTCTGTCAAGGTAGAAAGAATTCCCTTCATCATGTTGTCGTAACCAGTGATGTGAGAACCAACGAAGCTAGGTGTGTGAGCAAAAGGAACTGGGAAATCTTGAGGAACTGAACCAGCTTCTTTAGCATTACCAATGAATGACTGTAAGTCATCACCGATAACTTCTGCCATACAGGTGGTACAAACTGCAATCATTTTAGGATTGTATAGTTTGTAGGAGTTAGCCAAACCATCAATCATGTTTTGCAAACCACCGAATACAGCAGCGTCTTCTGTCATGGAAGAAGAAACGCCGGCAAATGGTTCTTTGTAGTGACGGGTTAAGTGGGTACGGAAGTAAGCCACACAACCTTGAGAACCTTGAACGAAGGGAAGAGTACCTTCAAAACCTACAGCCGCAAACATAGCGCCTAAAGGTTGACAACCCTTAGCTGGGTTAACGGTTAAAGCTGTCCGTTCAAAGTTCTTTTCCCGGTATTCCCAGCTTTTTGTCCATTCGGAAACCCGTTGTACTTCTGCGTCGGTGTGACCGTTTTCAAACTGTTTCTTGTTTTCAAACAGTTGTTGGTATTCTGGCTGGTGAAATAACTCAACGTGGTCTTGAATATTCTTTGGATCTTGAGGCATTTTGCGTATCTCCGAGATTTCTGTGTATGATGTGTGCGTTGCTCGCTGGAGAGTGGGGAATGTGCCTCAAAATTCAGAATGCAAAATCCAAGACTTTGAATTTTTAATTTTGAATCTTGACTTCCCAACTCTCCTGGGGTAGAACCCCAGACTTTTCATATCTGGCCAGGGTTGCCCCTACTCTGTATTTACCTAGACTGCTGCTTTAGCTCTTAGTGCTTTCTTTGCAGACTTGTTCCAGGGAGCGCCAATTAATCCCCATGTTGGGCTGTTGAGTGCCAAATCCATGTCACGAGCAAAGATTGCGAATCCGTCGTAACCGTGATAAGGACCGGAGTATTCTTTTTATGGTTTAATATTTTTAAATAGCAAAATGTTTACTGAAAGCAATTTTAAAGTAGATATTGTTTACTAATAACATCTTTATTTTTAGTCTAAATATAGGCTAAACAGACAACTATGTATAACCAGAGTGAAGACAGCTATCAGAAAGCTTTTGCAGATTTAGAACCTATTTCATCTACCGATGGCAGTTTTCTTGGTTCAAGTCTGCAAGCACAACAACAAAGAGAACACATGAAAACAAAGGTACTATTAGAATTAGAGCAGATAAATCTGCGTTTGAAATCTGCGAAGACGAGGGTAACAATTCGGGAATCAAATGGATGTCTGCAACTACGGGCAACTTTACCCATTAAACCGGGAGATGAGGATACAAGAGGAACGGGAAGAAAACAATACAATATCACTTTGAATATTCCTGCTAACTTTGATGGACTGAAAACTGCTGAGGAGGAAGCTTATGAATTAGGAAAGTTAATTGCTAGAAAAAGTTTTGTTTGGAATGATAAATATTTGGGAAATGAGGCAATTAAAAAGGAGTTAATAACTATTGGTGAGTTATTAGCAAGGTTTGAGGATGAATATTTTAAAACCCATAAACGCACGACTAAAAGTGAACATACTTTTTTCTATTATTTTTCTCGCATTAAGCGTTATACAAATACTGATGATTTGGCAAATGGGGAAGTTTTGATTAATGCAATTGATCAAATAGATAAGGAATGGGCTAAATATAATGCGGTGAGGGCTATTTCTGTTTTTTGTCAAGTTTTTAAAATTGAGATTAATTTAACTAATTATTCTAAAGTTCCTGAAAGTAATTCTCGCAATGTTCCCACTGATAAGGAAATAGTTACAGGATTTTACAGATTTGATGAATATCTGAATAATCGAGGTAAACAAGTTAATCAAGATGTCAAAGATAGTTGGCAACTTTGGCGTTGGACTTATGGAATGTTGGCGGTTTTTGGTTTACGTCCCCGTGAGCTTTTTGTTAATCCTCATATTGATTGGTGGTTGAGTGATGAAAATATAGATTTAACTTGGAAGGTTGATAAGGATTGTAAAACTGGGGAGAGGGAAGCTTTACCTTTATATAAGGAATGGATTGATGAATTTGATTTAAGGAATCCTAAGTATTTAGAAATGTTGGTAACAGCAATTAGTAAAAAAGACCAAAATAATCATGCAGAAATCACAGCTTTAATTCAAAGAGTTAGTTGGTGGTTCAGAAAAATTGGTTTAGATTTTAAACCTTATGATTTACGTCATGGTTGGGCAATTCGAGCGCATATTTTGGGAGTTCCTATTAAGGCTGCGGCGGATAATTTGGGTCATAGTGTGCAGATTCACACGAAAACTTATCAACGTTGGTTTTCTTTAGATATGCGGAAGTTGGCAATTAATCAGGCTTTGTGTAAACGGAATGAGGTGGAGTTGATTAAGGATGAAAATACAGGATTGAAAATGGAGAATGAAAGATTGAAGATTGAGATGGAGAAGTTGAGGATGGAAATGGTTTATAAACGAAGTTAAACATAAATATTTTCTCGTTTCAAACTGGATTACTCTTCCAAGACTTCCTTAATGGAATCACCTGCATCTAAAAACTCCATAATCGTTTGTACAGAAATTAGAGTGTTAGAAATAATAGGTCTTCCGTTGCAAATATCTGGATTAATATTGATGCTAGTTGCCATTTTGTTTACTCCTTTTGATGGTTTATTAATTGTAGCATTTGTCAGAATCAGGATATCCAGGATTTTAGGATTTACAGGATGTAAGTGATTATTTTTTCAAATTATACTAAAAACGGTTGAGATATGGACTTTTGTAAAATCACGAAAACCCCAGATTTGTAGGGGTTTAGCACTGCTAAACCCCTACCCATAAAATCAAGTAATTAAGCCGTGTTGAGTATATGTTGGGTGTGCTGTTGCTTAACCCAAGCTTGTATCTTAGAGGTATGTGAGAGGAAGTGGTAGACCATACTTACAGGTTTATAAATTTGCTACTATCAAATCTTGACGGTGAGTAAAATTATACTGTAAAATCATACTAAATCAAATTGAATGGAAGTTTATATACATGATAAATCAACAAAATACAAGTAATAACGTTATTCAAGAATTACAAAACCAAATTGGCGAAAAAATAATCACTTCTTTTGATATGGTTGCACAAAATAGAAGTGATTATTTTGCTAAAAATCCTTATCAACATCAAAGACCTTCCACAGAGTCAGCTAATTCAATTGTCAATGGCTATGCAAAATGTAATGGAGGGATATCAGTAGCAGCTAATTTAGTACCAGGTCCATTGGGAATGTTAGCAGTTGCTCCAGAAATTATCACAGTCATGCGAAACCAAATTGCGATGATTTATGATGTGGGTGTAGCTTATGACAAGCAGCAATATTTAAACAAAGAACTATTAGCAGGTGTCTTAATTTCTTCATTGGGTACAGGATTAATTACCCCCGGCATAAATGCAGTAGCAAATAGAGTTATTATTGCTCAAGGTAGTAAAATTATCGCTCGAAAAGTAAGCACGCCAATATTTCAAGATATGGCTCGTTGGATAGCAGGAAAATATGCCCAACAGGTATTGAAATCAAGTGTTAGTAAATATTTACCTGTAGTTGGTTCTACTGCTATGGGTTTATGGTCAGCCTATTCAACTAAAAAAGTAGGTAATAAGGCTATTCAAATATTTGAAAAAGAAATTGAGATATTAGATGAAACTGAATCATTAAGTGAATCTAGCATTGAATATACTGATAATCTTTTTCCTACAGATGACATAGAAGTAAATAATATAATAGGAGAAAGACTAAAACTATTAAAGATTAAAACCTTGATTAATTTAATGAAAGTTGATGGTAGTATTGAACCTGAAGAGAAAGAATATCTCAAGACGATTATTACTAATGCTAATTTAACATCGGCAGAAATTCAGGAAATTAAAAATTTATTATCTTCTCAGAGAATAGAAGTAGATTATTCATTAATAGCTAAATATCCCGATGATGCTTTAGGGTTATTAATTGATTTGATAGCACTTGCAAAGCGTGATGGTGATTTTCACATAACGGAAAAAATGTACATTAAACAAGTGGGAAAGTTAATGGAATTTTCTGAAGGAGATGTTGCAGAACTAATGTTAGCTTATTAAAGCTTCAGTAGTAGGGTGCGTCAGACCGATAAACTATAAATAAAATGAGAAATTAAAAATCTGACGCACCCTACAGCATATAATCATTTCTAGCGTCAGACGAATAATCTAATTAGAAAATGAGAAATTAAAAATCTGACGCACTCTACGGTATATAATAATTCATCACCGATTCATTTTCATTATGTCTAACTATCGCCGAATAATGATACCAGGTGCAACATATTTTTTTACCCAAGTAACCTATAAAAGAATACCTTGGTTATGTACTGATATTGGACGGGAGACTTTACGCAAAGGTTTACAAAGAACACAAAAATTATATCCATTTTCTATTGATGCAATTGTACTTTTACCAGATCATTTTCATTGTATCTGGAGTCTTCCCGAAGGTGATAGTAACTATCCCATTCGTTGGCGTTATTTAAAAAGTTTTGTTACTCGAAGTTGTGGACATAAACTACAAATTTCCACAGAGATTAGCTTATCTCGTGAAAACCGTCAAGAAAAGAATTTATGGCAAAGACGCTATTGGGAGCATTTAATCAGAGATGAAAAAGATTTTAGTAATCACTGTGATTACATTCATTATAATCCAGTAAAATATGGTTTATGTGAATCGCCTAAAAGTTGGCAATTTTCTAGTTTTCATCGTTTTGTAAAAAAAGGGATTTATCCTCAAGATTGGGGTGCAAATGAGTCTTTAAATATTTCTGAAAATATTGGACATGAATAATATAAATCTATTTGTAGGGTGCGTCAGATTTTTAATTTATCTTTTTTTTACTAGGTTATCTGTCTGACGCACCCTACTATTTAGTCTAAAAAATTAAAATTAAAAACATTATCCTATATAACCAAATCATTAAACATCACAAATTCACAACTGTCTCAAAACTAGATAAAATCAGACTTTTGTTACTTGCAGTTATCCACAAACAATGTTATTATCAAACATAATAAAATCCATTTAGTCTAAAAATTTAAACTCTCTTAATTACACAACCAAAAAACCCCAAATTAACGCACCTTTCCACCAACAAGATCAAGTTCGGAGTAATCCCAAGAGTGCATTTGACGGAAAGGAAGACCCATCTTTTGGAAAACGTACTTCTCTTTCACACCAGAAGCAACTAAGTCTGGCTTCAATGCTTTGATGAATTCTTCAAATTCGTAAGCGGTAACGTCGTCATAAACGATAGTTCCGTTTTCGATGTAGTGAGTAGTACGTTTATAGTCGTCACTGTGAGCGAACTCATAACCAGTACCAATCATCTTCATTCCCAAATCTTGGAAAGCGGGAACAACGTGACGGGGACGTAAACCACCAACCATCATTGCAACTGTCTTACCTTCCAAACGGGGGCGATATTGACTAACGATCGCATCCATTGTGGGTTGGTACTTAGCAATTACTTTTTCAGCATTTGCTTGGATTTTTGCATCAAACTTAGAAGCAATTTCACGTAAAGATGCAGCAATCTTGGTAGGACCAAAGAAGTTATATTCTAACCAAGGTAGATAAACTAGTAGTTCATGGAATCCTTATATATCAATAGTTCTGTTTGCTAAATATTTTTGTGGCTTAATTTTGGCTTAAAACTGGACTATTTTTTATCTAAAGCTGTGATTTCATCAGTGTTGCATCAATCCGCATCGTGGCTTAATTTGCTTATGAATAACTGCATTTTGTTACAAGAATTACAAAGAATCTGTACTTATAAAGCATGAGTTTAAGCTACATCTTGCTTCTTGTCCGTCAGGTCAATAATATTGATAGGGTTTGGTCCGTTTCCCATATTAATTTAGGTATACAGAAAATAAACAATTCCCTGTTTCATTCCCCTTACAGAAACTTCTATTTTTTCCCAAACACAATTTCACTTCTATGTTTTTTTGAGTGGTAGTCTTACTGCCAATTCTTAAAAACAAATTTTCTTAACGGTATAACAATAATCACAAATAAAATCCTGTAAATCCTAAAATCCTGGATATCCTGATTCTGACAATTAATGCTACAATAAGCAAATAATTACTTGGTATCATACATGATGATTACTCAAGCACTGGAATTACAACCTAACACCTTAGAAGATATATCAGAAGATATCATTTTCCCACCCAGTGACCTATATAGTGATGAACCTCCCGTGGAAACAGAACTGCATTTACGACAAATTATTCTCCTCCTCAAATGTTTAGAATGGTTATGGAAGGGGAGAACTGATTTTTATGCTGTCGGAAACCTGAGTATTTACTATAGTCCTCATCAAAAGAAATCAGAAGATGTGAGAGGTCCAGATTTTTTTGTGGTTTTAGGAACAGAACGAAAAACTAGAAAAAGTTGGGTAGTGTGGGAAGAAAATGGCAAATATCCTCATGTCATTGTCGAAATTCTTTCACCAACTACAGCTAAAACTGATAGAGAAACTAAAAAACTACTTTATCAAGATACTTTCCGTACACCTGATTATTTTTGGTTTGATCCTTATACATTAGAATTTGCCGGATTTAATTTAATTAGTGGCAAATATCAACCCTTACAACCTAATGAAAGAGGACATTTATGGAGTGAAGAATTGGGGTTATATTTAGGGATTTATAAGGGTTTATTAAGATATTTTACATCATCAGGAGTTTTAGTTCCTACACCAGAAGAAAGCGCCGAGATGGAAGCAACAAGAGCAGCAATGGAAGCAGAAAAAGCGAAAATATCAAATGAAAAATCTCAAAGGTTAGCTGCAAAATTGAGAGAGTTAAATATTGATCCAGATACAATTTAATGAAATCTAAAATCAAATTGTGTTTGTTTTAATGACCCCAACTTTGTATATTAGGAGAATGATTTTATGTTAATCATGACAATTAAAGATGTAGAACAAGTCCAGACTGCTTTTAGTGAAGCCGGGTTAGATTATGATGTTGAGTTAACAAACGGGAGAATTTCTATTGTGGGTCCATCGGATATTGTATCTAGTGAAGTTAGCATTCTTTTTAGCCGGCTATTAGCTAATTGGGTTTATCCTCGTCGTTTAGGAAGAGTATTTGATTCTGCTGGTGGTTTTATTTTACCTGATAGCAACCTCACCGCACCAGATGTTTCTTTTGTTCGGGCTGCACGTTTGCGTCAAAGTCCCCGTTATTTTGGCGAACTTGTACCTGATTTAGTAGTAGAAATTAAATCTCAAAGTGATAGGATTAAACCTTTAGTTACTAAAATTCTCAACTTTATCACATTAGGTGCTGTGATTGGAATTTTAATTGATCCTGATGAAGAAACTGTTACAGTTTATCGTCATCAAGGTGAACCAACTATTTTAAATAATGGCGATATTTTAACTTTACCAGAACTTTTTCCAGGTTGGGAATTAGCTGTTTCTGAATTGTGGCCTCCTATTTTTACGGAAGAAGAAACTCAAGATTAGTTTTTTTTTAGAACTTACGCAAGTGTCACACTCAAAATCTGTTGTAGGTGCGTCAGATATCAATAATCTGTTTATTGGCAGGATTTATGCAGTCTGACGCACCCTACTAATGTGCCAATTGCGTAAGTCCTGTTTTTATAGGATTAGTTTTTCTGTGGAATTATTTGATGAGAAACCGGGAATTTTGTCTAAAGAAGCGGTGTGCGGAGAAACCTCCGCACTAAATCCTTGATTTTATTCGTGGATAGTCACTTTGATCATTTTAACTGGAGTTTTGGGGCGATCGCCTGCACCCGTAGGAGTAGTTTCAATGGCTTTCAATACATCCATCCCTTCAGTAACTCGACCGAAAACAGGGTGTTTAGATTGACCAGGTGTAAACCAATCCAGATAGTGGTTGTGGACGGTGTTGATGAAAAACTGGCAACTACCACTATTAGGGGCCCCCGTATTAGCCATAGATAGCGTTCCTGGTTCGTTAGAAAGTTTCCCATCTTCAGGATGCTCATCTTGAATGCAACCATCAGGACCATTGCCTGTACCCGCACGAGGAGAGCTAGGATCTTTACTGTGAGGACAACCAAACTGCACCATGAAGTTTTTAATCACCCGGTGGAAATGCAGACCATCATAAAACCCACTTTTGGCCAATTTGATGAAATTTCCCGCCGTTATGGGCATAACATCGGTGAATAGCTCAAGAGTAATAGTACCAAGGGAAGTTTCCAGAGTTGCGGTAGGATTTGCCATGAATATTGAATTACTAATCTGTGTAATGGTTTAATTTGCAGTTTCCAGTTTACCCAATATCTTGAAAATAATGTTCACCAGAATCCACAATTAACCCAAATCTGCATCATCTACCGTCAAACCAACAACCTCCACTTGTAATGTAGAAACTCAAGCTGAGGTTATTTTATCGGCATTTTAATCAGGAAAAGCTAAACCAGTTCTCGGATCTCTAATATATAATCCTAGTATCAAACTCCGCATCACTTCATCCCAAATCGGTATTAATTGTTCTGCTTGATCTGCCCAATAATCAAAGGTAATTAAACATTGAATATTTGAACCCAAACCAACACAAGTCCGCGAAAAAGCTTCCCTTGGTTCAGCTTGAGTGTCAATAAATTTCATTTCACACCACATAATTCTGGCTGTTTGTCGCTTAACAGTAATCACTTCTCCCCTTTCAATCACATCACGTTTATCATCTTCCATGATTTTTTTTAACGTGGGTTTAAGGGGAAACAATGTCCAATCATTGGGGGGTAAATGATTGTAAGATACTTCTAAACAACAATCATCATCAGGTGGTTTTTTGTCCCTGAACTTAAAAGATTTTTCTTGTGGTTCAAACACCCAATTTTGGGGAACATTGAAGCGAACTGCGCCCCTCCCAGCTACAAAAATCTTATAATCATCAGGCCCTTCCCAGTGATGATCTGGGCTTAATTCTAGGGTTTCTTTAATCCATTGAAGATTGCTTTTTTTTCGCTTGGTCATAATTTTAATAAGGTATTAAATTTTAGCTAACATTTATCAAATTTATGTTGGAAATATATTTTTATATTTCTATTTCCAATCCTACACCATCATAAAGCATTTCTATGGGAAATTCAAATTCAATACTTGATAAGGTGATGATGTCTCCAGTCATATATGGATAATAAAGCCACATTCTCCCTTCTCCTCGACAGTAACGTTCAACAGATATTTTTTCGGAATCAATCAAGATGTATTCTTGTAAACTGGGCATTGTTAAATAATATCTGAATTTTTCTCCTCTATCTTTACTGCTTGTACCCGGAGAAAGAACTTCAACAATTAATTTAGGGTTTTGAATAAATTTCCGGGCATTAAGGTCATCAGGGTGACAACTGACAATAAGATCAGGATAGAAGTATGGGCTTTTAGGAGTAACTTGGACTTTCACATCTGATACATTGACTCGACAACCTCTAGGGCGAAGATGGGGATGTAAAGCAGTGTAAAGATTGAGAGTAATATCATTATGGGGAATTGTCCCACCTGTCATGGCAAAAACTTCGCCGTTGATGTATTCATAACGAATATCCTGGTTAAGTTCCCATGCAAGATACTCCTCAATGGTCATTTTTGGCAGTTGTTGGGGAATGGCGATCATAGCAGGACTTTTTCAAGTTTGTTTTGATTATAGCAACTACAATTACAGTCATTTTCAGGTAAGTTTCGCGCTAAGATACAAAGGAGCAAAGACGCGAGGTAAGAAAGGATACAAGTAATTATAAATTATTAAGATTGTTTTCACATTTTGGGGTGTACATAGTGGTTTAAAATAAGTCTAGTATGTTATACGTAGATAAACTTGTCTTATACAAAGTTGAAAAATTAAATATTTTTACTAAGTTGGATGTGGTATTTGTTTGTGTAAATTGGTTAATTTAACTATCTTATGATGATGAAAAACGAAAAATGGAACACGGAAAATATTCTGAGTCAAAAAGGCAGAATAGTAATTGTCACAGGTTCAAGTAGCGGTATCGGTTATGAAACGGCGCGGGTTTTAGCTAATAAACAAGCATCTGTGATCATTGCGGTTCGTAATTTGGACAAAGGAAATAAGGCGTTGGCGAAAATTATTCAACAGAATAAAGATGCTGATGTTCGGGTAATTGAACTTGATTTGGCGAATTTAGCATCGGTTAAAAATTTCGCGGAAAACTTTCAGAAAAATTATTCACGTTTGGATTTATTGATTAATAATGCGGGTGTGATGATTCCGCCGTATTCAAAAACAACAGATGGTTTTGAATTACAATTTGGAACTAATCATCTCGGACATTTTGCTTTGACGGGACAACTTTTAAAACTTTTAATTAGCACGGAAGGTTCACGAATTGTTAATGTTTCCAGCGGCGCACACAATTTTGGCAAAATAGATTTCGATGATTTGAATTGGGAAAAGAGAAATTATGCCCAATGGACGGCTTATGGTGATAGTAAACTTGCTAATCTTTATTTTACCTACGAACTCGACCGGAAACTAAAAGAGCAGGGAATCAACACCTTTGTAACTGCCTCACATCCGGGTTGGACTGCAACTGAATTACAGAGAACTGCGGGTGATGTGATGAAATATCTCAATGGTATCTTTGCTCAAGATATTACGATGGGTGCATTACCGACTCTACGAGCGGCAATTGAGGAAGGTTTGAAAGGGGCGGAATATTTCGGTCCCAATGGGTTTATGGAGGTGAGTGGCTATCCAGTCAAGGTGGAATCGAATGCGTTATCCAAAGATCGAGCGATCGCTCAAAAACTATGGGTTGTATCGGAACAACTCACCGGCGTGAAATTTGAATTTAATAAACAGGTGTAAAACCCAGATAAATAAGAACAATGTCTGGTAAAGTTTACTAGACATAATTTTAATACCAAAATTCTATCATTGATTCAGATTTCGTCCTATTAGTTAATATCGGCATCTCATTTTTTAAACAGCATTAACAGCTTGAAAAAAGTAAACATCTTATGAAGAATCAAAATAACAAATTGCCTGGTTGTTTATCTGGTTGTTTAGTCTTTATCTGTTGTTTTCCATTGTGCTTCTATTGCTCCGTTTGGTTTGCCTTTGCCATAGGACCGATGAGTTGTGCTTTACCAAATAGGTGTTCACAGTCGGAAATAAATACCAAAAGTATTCTGTCATTACTTGTTTTATTTGGCGGAGGATTTGCAGTTCCCATAATAGTTGCAAGTTCTTTTGGGAAAGTAACTTCAACTTTGATAGAGAAGACACAACAGTCTAAAGATGAAGATGATAGTGATATGCCCTAAATAGATGAACGTAAATAATTGTCCTTGAGATAAACCAGGGACGCAGGGGGAAAGAGTTTGAGCTTTCTCTACTTTTCTTCACATACCTTTAAATTTTTTGTTCACCTACTTAAAATCAATAAATGTTTCGTTAACACCCTATATTATTGATAATATCACTGCGGATTCATTCTAATCAAATCGGTTAAAATACTATCCAAACTACCATTAACTTGAATCCGATCAATCTTCTCCGCAATTCGTTCTAAAACCTCCAATTCCTTCAATCTTAAAGCCACTGGATTATCCTCCATTACCTTAGCAGTATTCAACATACTCCTCGTCGCAGCAGTCTCTTCTCTCCGTCTGACGACATTAGCTTGAGCAGCTTTTTCAGCCTCCACAACCTTACTCAAAATTGCCTTAATTTCCCCAGGTAAAATAATATCTTTTACCCCCACAGAATCTACTTCAATTCCATATTCAGAGGCTTTTTCACGAATATATTCAGAAATACTTCTATCAATTGCTCCCTTATCTTCCAATAAAGCATCTAATGTTCTTTCTCCTACCGCACCCCGCAAAGCAAATTGCAACTCCTTGTACAAAAATCCCGAAATATCTGCTAACCCATTTTTGGCTTTTAATATATCTTGAATGCGGAAACCAGCAGTTAAATTTAACCGCAATGGAACTTTATCTTTAGATAGGATTTCTTGACCAGAAATTTCCATATTTTGTAATCTCAAATCAATAATTTCCGTAGTAAATGATCTGCCAAATACCCACCAAGCATTTAATCCTGGTTGTAATTGGGTTTGAAATTCCTGATTTATATATAATAGTCCAATATGTTGGGGAGGAACTTGACAAATATGTAAATAATTCCGATTTAGTGCTTTTACTTCCGCTGTTCCTTCCACCAATTCAGAAATTAACGCAGGTGGTAATTTTGCATCTGTGCTAATATCAACAATTTCTACTTCCACACCTTGCCAAAATAATTTACGGCTGGTAGGTGGTAAAATAGAAATTACTTTTCCCCTATATCGCACAATTGCAACTTGTGAAGGACGTAATTCCACAATTTCACAGTAAGCAGCCACAAAATCGGGATGTTTTTCAATGAGGATATCTTCCAAAGGAAAATCTGGATTAGGGACAATTCGGCTAATACTCCGCACTACTACTGTCTTATCTATTGACCAAAAAGCATACTCTCCTGGTTCTAAAGGGCGGATAAAATTATGTTGTAAATATAGTAAACCAATTTCAGATTCAAAGATTTGGAATTTCTTTAATCCATTTAATGCGAATGAGCGCAATTGTTGGACAAAGGAATTAGGTAATTCCCAATTTTCTTCTAAGTTAAAAAGTAGTTTTTCACTCTCCCCCCACTTTCGAGAGTTTATAGGGTAGGTAGAAGTAGG
>NZ_VIKX01000013.1 GCF_009711935.1 Dolichospermum sp. UHCC 0259
TCCTATCCCTGTTACTTCCTAATTCCTTTTTAGTGGGGGAGTGTGAACAGTTACTCTCCAAGAATAGGAAAATAGGAGACTAACCAATAACCTATCATTTCCGGCTGACTAGGAGCAGGACTACTAATTTCCAAGTTACAAATCGGTTGTTTAGTATCTAAAATAGTTTGTAATAGAGGCAAAATTCTGGCTGAAATTTCTGGTATTAACTCCATCACCGATTTTCCCAGATGCGTCTCAATAGGATAGCCGTTGATATCTGCCAATTTCTGATTAATCTTTAAGAACCGCAGGTTAGTATCAAGTATAGACAAGCCTACATTTGCTTCACTAGCGGCATAAAAAAATCCATCTAATAATTTTTCTCTATTTCTTAATTCTCGCTCTAACTGCTCACGCTGTAATAGTTCTATTTGTAGTTGATCATTTGCCTGAGATAGTTGTAATGTCCGTTCTGTAACTCCTTGTTCTAGTGTGAGATTAAATTCTTGCAGTGCCAGTTCTGCTTGTTTGCGATCCGTAATATCAATAATAATACTTAGCATTCGCATCGGTTGTCTAGTTTCGTCAGACAAGAAATTGGCTGTTTCCATTACCCAATGCAGACTGCGATCATTCTTTCTGTAAATTCGATATTCTGCCTGGTAAGGGGCTTGAGTTTGTAATGCTTCGTGCAACTGTTGTTCGACTTGCTCCACATCATCAGGATGAATTTGCTCCCGCCAAATTGTATGATTAGGTAGAACCTTTCCTAACTCTAGTCCCCAGATGCGACATAGATTTTTGTTCCAGAGGCATTCATGAGTTTGCAAATTCCAGTCCCTAGAACCAATACCTGTCAAGTCAAGGGTGAGCCTTAAGCGTTCTTCACTAACTTTCAAGCTTTGTTCTAGTTGTTTGCGTTCAGTAATATCTTCAGAGAAAATAATAATTCCGCAAATCTCATTGTTGCTATCATACCAGGGGCGGACTTCCCAGCGTAACCATTGATTTAACCCATCTGATCTGATAAATAAATCTTCATCGCATTTCTCAACTGCACCCGCAAGACAACGTTGATGAATTTGCCTCCATTTGTCTGTAACTTCTGGAAATATCTCGTAATGGGATTTACCAATGATAGCTTCAATAGATTCAAGTTGATAATCATTAATCCATCGCTGACTGGCAATTACATAGTGCATATTCCGGTCAAACATGGCAATACCAGCAGGTGCATATTTAGCAAACAACTCTAGTTGTTTCTCCCGTTCCTGTAGGGCAATTTCTGATAATTTGCGTTCACTAATATCACGCATGATAGTAGAAGTGAATAATATTTCTCCATCCGCAGATTTGTGAGCAACAATTAATTGAGAAACAGGAATTTCTGACCCATTTTGATGCAAAATGGCGGTTTCCCCCAACCAACTTCCAGTTTCAATAGCTGTAGGGATACCTTGATCATAAATAATATCTACAGCCCATTGGGGATGACTTTTAACCACTGTAAAATCATTAATATCCGCAATTCCCATCATTTTTTTAGCCGCAGAATTGAGCCAAATTACCTTTCCTTTGGGTGTGGCCATACCCACAAAATCGGGAGTAGCTTCTAATATAGAGGTTAATCTTCGTCGTCGTGCTAATTCCGTTTGCAACTTTTCTATTAATGATGCTTGTTGAATGGCAATACCTACCTGAATTGCCAATTGATTCATCAATTCTATATCCGCACTTTTCCATTGCCTGGGTGCTGTACATTCATGGGCAATAAGTAATCCCCAAAGTTTATTTTCTTGGATAATAGGAACAACCAAGTTTGCTCGGATATTAAAATTTTGCAGAAATTCCTGATAACATTCATTGATATCAGGCTCGGTGTATATATCATCAATAGTTCTGGTACGTCCTTGTTGATATAATTCCACCCAGCTTTCTCCAAAGCATTGATCTATAACAGTGCGATCTAAAATTGAAAACTTTGGATCTACGACAGCTTCTTTGACAACTAGGCCTGTACCATCGGTTTCAAATTGGTAGATAATAATGCGATCGCTCTTGATAATACCTCTAATTTCTGTAACTGTAGTTTGCAGAATATCGTCTACACTGAGACAATCACGAATAGAAAGTGATATATTGGTAATTAGTTTTTGTCGTTGTTGTTGCCATTCCTGTTGTTGAATTAGTTGGTTTTGACGTAAAATATTAGTAATAGCTTGATGTAAACTTTCAGCAGTAATAAAATTTTTATCTAAATAATCTTGTGCGCCACTTTTGAATAAATCAACAACCACATCTGTGCTATCTTGTCCCGTAATCATAATTGCAGGGATTCTATCTTTACCTGTTTTTTGGCATAATTCCTGCAAAAATTCTAACCCATCCATATCGGGCAAAAAGTAATCAACTAGCATTACATCTGGTAGTTGTTGCTGACACCAAAGTAAAGCATTTTGACCATTAGAAAACTCAACAATCTCATAAGTGTGAGAATGATTTTGAGTCAGATATCGTTGATAAGTACCACGATCAGCCTTTGAATCATCTAACACTAAAATAGTATATGTTCTGTCCTCAAGAGTTTCCAAATTTTCCAGATTTCTCCTATTTACTTGTTCTCCCTTGAGGGCGGCTATTTCTGTTCTTAATGCTTCTAATTCGGCAATTAGTTGTGTTTTTGTTTTCTCATTATCTTCCATAAGCTGTTAAACCTTTAATTTGCACGTTAAGGGAAGCAGAGGAGACGGGGAGGGAAGAATTTCAACGTTTCATTAACCAAGGGGAGGGATTAATAATCATATTTACTAAACTGCCTAAGATTTGATTGTATATTCGATATAGCTCTCTACCTGATTCAACATCCAAATAATTGCACTTAACAGCAAATTCAATCCAAGTCTGAGTTTCAGCAGATTCTGCTAACTCCTTCGGAGTCGCTACGCGAACACAATCATTCAGTTTAGCCACAAAAGCTGCTTCATATCGTCGCTTTCTCCAGGCTTCTGCCAGATTCGCACAAACAGAACGTGATGAACGACGAATCTGATCAGTTAATGAAAAACGTTCCTCAATAGGAAACTTTTTGGAGACTTCAAAGATTTTCATTGCTGCTTCAAATGCCATTTGATAAACTCTCAAATCTTGATGATTTTTAATTGCTTCTTTTTCCATCTCCTCTGCTCCTCTGCTCCTCCGCTCCCCTGCTCCCCTGCTCCCCTGCTCCCCTGCTCCCCTGCGTCCATAATTTAATCGGGTAAAATGGAAAATTCAAACCAATATCTAATTAAAATATTGATCGTTTCTGTTAAATTTGATAATCCCATTGGTTTTAATATATAATTATTTACCCCTTGGTTATAACAAAATTTTACATCTTTTTGATTAAAAGAAGTGGTAAATACGACAATAGGAATTAATTTTAATTCTTCATGATTTTTGATAGTTGCTAATACTTCTCTCCCATCTGTTCCTGGTAAGTTTAAATCTAAGAGGATTAAATTAGGACGTGGTGCTGTTTCCGGTTCAGCATAGTCGCCTTCTTGGAATAAAAAATCTAAGGCTGCATCACCATTACTACAGCGATAAATGGGATAAGAAAAATTCAAAGATTTCATCACCCTTTTTAAGGATTCAAAATCGGCTTGACTATCTTCTATTATTAATAAACTAATATGTTTCTCCTCCATGTTCATGGTTTTTTCCCAAAGTAAAATAAAATGTTGTTCCTGCTTTCAATTTTGATTCTACCCAAATTTGTCCTCCATGTCGCTCCACAATTTTTTTCACAATAGTTAATCCTGCACCTGTTCCTCCTCCATACTGTTCTTGTTCATGTAAACGTTTAAAAATGCGAAAAATTGTATCTAAATTTTTTTCTCTAATACCAATACCATTATCTCTCACATAAAAAATTGGGATATTTTGATGAAAACAAGGATGATCAATTTCTGACCATTCTGGTTTACCTATTATCCACCCAATTTCTATCTGTTTTTTCGTTTGTTCATTATACTTAATAGCATTGCTCATTAAGTTAGTGTAAATTTCTTCTACTAAGACGCTATCAGCTTCGATAACAGGTAAATCTTCAGCAATTTTTATACTAATTTGAGAGTCAGATTGACTAATTTCGATAATACTAAAAACATTTTCTACTAAATCCTTTAAGTCAATAGTAGTTCGTTTTATATCAGCACGAGATAAGCGCGAAAAATGTAGTAAAGCATTAATTAGATTTTCCATCCTTCTGGTTAGTTTCATTAAAATCTCTAATTTATAGATACCATCTTCGTCTAATTGATGACGATAATCTTCTAACAAAAAATTAGCATAATTGTGAATACCTCTTAAGGGTTCTTTTAAATCATGGGAAGCGATATAAGCAAAAGCATCTAATTCATTATTACTTTCTTGTAACTGTTCATTAATTAATGTTAATTCATCGGCTTTTTTAAGAATAATTCCTACAATAACACTGCGTAATTCAATCACTGCTGCAAGTTCATATTTTTGCCAAGGTAAACTTTTAAATTTGACAATTTCTTGCCATTTTTCAAAAGATTTACGGGGGGAAAGCGTGAGATTACCATGTTCATCAATATTTTTTTGTTTATGATGATCACCTCCCCAATTGACAGTTTGAATTACTTCAGGACGAAACCAGATAATAAAATTGTGTTGCAGTTTAGTAATAGCAACAACTATTACACCAGATGCTAATTCTTTAAACTGTTCTGCTGGAGGATAAATTTTAGGTAAACTATCCGTATAATAAAGATTATCTTGCAAATGAGGAATAACCCAATTTATTAATTCATGAATTTGATTTTCTGAAGGAGTTTTCCCTAATAACATGATTGAATCAGGAGAAATAATCGCTGCTCCACTAGCTTTAACTAATTGTAGTAAATTCTCGTGATTTTGTGCTAACACATCTACAAAATCCTCTGATTTAGCAATACTTTCAACAAAATTAGATAACAGATTTTTTAATTGAATTTTATTAGTTAAATTTTCCTGTTCTTCTTTATTAGTTAATTCCAGAGACATCAATTGTCCTACCAATTCGCAAAAAGTTTGCATATAATAAGATTGATATTTAGGAGTTTGATGATGACAAGCAATTAAACCCCAAAGTTGATTATTTTTTAATAAAGAAATAGACATTGATGCACCTACTTTCATATTTTGCAAATATTCAATGTGCATAGGTGATACACTTCTTAAAGCCGCAAAACTTAAATCTGCTGAGGTTTGAGTTATGGGAGAAATGTTAGGAATTAAAGCAGCAGGTTGATAATTAACATCAGGAATTAACCGTAATTTATTTAACCGATAAAGTTCTTTTGCTTGTTTGGGAATATCGCTATCAGGATAACGTAAACCTAAAAAGGAAGGCAAATCAATCCGCTTAGTTTCGGCAATAATTTCTCCTGAATCATCTTGATCTAACCGATATACCATCACTCGATCAAATCCAGTAATTTCTCTAATTTCTTCAGCAATTAATTGACTTAAACTGCTAAGATCAGCTACATTTTGAATTTTGGTGAGCAGATGACGAGTTAATTGATAAAATTGAAAGAAATTACAAGTTTCATCTCCATCATAAGTTTCAAGTTCCAAAATTAATAAGTTATCTGGTGAACGATGGACAATACCATAGAAAGTAATTGTTTCTTGTTGAGAATTTAATACTTTTAAAGTTAGGGGATTTATGGCTTCAAAATCTCTTTCTAAACATCGAGTGATCGTGTTTATATCTTCTGCTTTTAAAAGCTTATTTAGACTTTGATTTAATAACTCATCTGGTAAATAGCCTAGAAGTAATTGAGTATTATCGCTTATTTGGGTAATTTGCCAATCTTCTTTATTAAAGATCAAACAAATACCATGAGGTTGAATGGCATTAGGAATGTGAATTGGTTCGCGATCGCAATTAGTGAGGGTAATTGGTTGATCAAAAATGTCATCTATAGAAATCATAATTTAGTAGGAGTTAGGAGTTATGAGTTAGGAGTTAGGAGAGAGAAGAAAGAGGAAAGAAGAGGAGAGAAAGAAGAAAGATAAATATTCCCCAGTCCCCAGTCCCCAATCCCCAATATTTATTTGTTTAAATTTGCTGAACAAATCCGATTTCGCCCTTCTGCTTTAGCTTGGTAGAGGGCAATATCTGCTTTTTGATAAAGTGTTTGTAAATCTTGTCCATGATCTGGAGTCTGAACAATTCCTCCACTAAATGTTACCTTAAATCTCGTTCCATCCAAGGATGTAAATGAATATTGACTAAATTGTTGAAGAACTTGGACTAATTTTCGCATTCCATCTTCTTTATCTGTACCATACATTCCTACTATAAATTCCTCCCCACCCCAACGCCCAACTACATCTTCTTGTCTAAAGGATTGATTGAGGATTTTACCAAAGTAGTTGAGGACTTGATCGCCCATTTCATGTCCATATTGATCATTAACAGACTTAAAGTGGTCTAAATCCAAAACTGCTAAACTAAAAGGCTGTTGTTGACGTTGTGCTAACTGTAGTAATCTTGTCAAGTCTTGTAATGCTTTCCGTCTCAGACTTAATCCTGTAAGTGCATCTATTTCGGTTAATTTCCAAAGTTTACGTTGTTCTAACCGAGTTCGTACACGGGTTATTAATTCTGTTGGGACAATTGGTTTAGTCAAAAAATCATCAGCACCGACAGTAAAACCACGTTGAATTGTTTCCAAATCATTATGAGAAGATAGAAACAAGATAGGTAAACGATTCCATCTAGAATCACTGCGGACTACTTGACACAAATCAAATCCACTCCAATAGTTGATTGTGTCTTTTTCACTTTTTTGAATTACACTAAATTCAACATCCAAAATCAACAAATCAGGAGCAGTTTGTTCTAATGTTTCCCAAAATTTCTCAGGTTGATTGAGTAAAGTCAGATGATAGTTAGATGGTTCTAATAAAGTAGTGAGAAGATTTAGTAATCCTGGATCATCATCCACAATCAATAACTTAGCTACAGACTGATTTACAGGTTGGATTATTTGGGTTATAGTTGCTAATACTTCAGCAGGAGAAATGGGTTTTTGTAAAAAGCATTGACTTCCTAAACGTGCTGCTTCCACTCGTTGAATAAATGAATTTTCAGCCGTTAGCATGACAACGGGAATTTTTGGATAATGATTGTGTACTATTGCCAAAAAATCTAATCCATTTTTGATGGAATCAGGGAAATTTATATCCAACAAAATTACATCAAAGTGATGATCACTTAAAAATTCCTCTGCTGCTTGGAGATTAACGGCAATTTTCGCTCTAAATCCCCAGTTTGTTGCTTCTATTGCCATTTGCTGGGCTAGGGGCAAATCATCATCTACGATCAATAGTGATAGTGATAACGAAGAAATATTAGGGATTGAGGGTAAATATTCTATTTGATTAATTTGATTTTCACAGCCATATCCTTCTATTTCTTCCTTTAACTGGGTTAGTAGTTGTTCTAATTCTGTAATTTCTGGTGGTTTTAAGGCTTGATTTTGCTGAATAAGTTGCTTGATTTGGCGAGAAATTTCTGAAGCTGTTTCTAAGCCAAAACAACCTAATGAACCTATCAAGGTATGGGCTTCTCTTTCCGCTTCTTGCTGTTGTGTTGGTGTAAAAGTGCCGTTTTTTATAGCATCAATGGCTTGTTGCAGAATGGTGAGGCGATCGCTATAAGACTGACGATATTTTTCCCAAACAGCTTTTAATTCCGAAGTCTCATTAATAGAGTTGTATTCTAATTGGTTAATATCTTCCTGATATTTTTCATTTACAACTTCCTGATCTTTAAGCCGATATCCTTGTTTATAAATAGTTTCTAATATATCAGCAACACCCGCTTTCTTTAGTTTTTGCCGCAAACCCTTAATATGTGCGCGTACCGCTCCCTCGCTAGGAAATTCTTCCGATGTCCACAGACGATCTAATAAGCGACTGGTGCTGAAAATTTGTTCAGGATAGCGCAGAAAAAGTTCTAGTATTTCATATTCTTTTGCAGCCAAATAAATTGGCTTTTCTTGATATATAACTTCACAACTATTCGGATTAAGAGATAAATCACCCCAGCTTAATAGAGGAGATAGGGTCTTTTGATTTCTTCTCAATAATGCTCGAATCCTAGCTAATAATTCATTCATATCAAAAGGTTTAGCCAGGTAATCATCAGCACCAGCATCTAAGCCAATAACCTTATTTGTCACCGCATCTAATGCTGTCATTAATATTACTGGGGTTTCTCGATTAGGATTGAGTAAAGAAGACTGATTAGTTCTGAGTTTTTGACAGAAACTAATACCATCCAATTTAGGTAACATTACATCTAAGAGAATCAAATCATAGGGATAAACTTCTGCTAAATTCCATCCTATTTAACCATCTTGTGCTAACTCAATCTGATAGTGTTGTTTACTTAACGTGATTTGTAGCAACTGAGCTATGTTTTTATCATCTTCTACACAAAGAATTTTCACATTCGTTTATCCTTTTTAATCCTAATTTTATCCAGTTATATAATTAAGATTAGCATTCTGTAGCCAATCAAAATACCAATTTTGATGAATGGGAAGCCAGGAAGGATTAGCAGCTTGCCGATAATCCCAGTCAAAAGTAATTAAACTAAAGGCAGCAGCAGATAAATCGCACTGTGAAAAATCATGCTCAATCCATACTACAGAATTAATATTAAGAGCAAATTCTTTAACTACTAGAGTTGCTAAATTCTCAATTTCTTTGATTGTCAAAAAGCCTGTTTTGGCTCTAATTTTGGAGAAGATAACAATTTGTAGTTGTGGATAAGGTGAGTATATACGCAGTTTATGTTGGTATTTTTCTGTGCCAAATATTTCTTTAAATATACCGTGAAATGAAATTTGGTGAATACATTGCATAATTTTCAACTTTTTGATGTATATTTTCTAATGGCACTGTTAAACTAAAACCAAATGGCTGTTTGGCAATGGCTGAAGGAGTGGATGCGAAATTTTTTGTTCTAGTAAGGGCATTTCTTGCCAACAACTGCGACAGAACCAATAAACATGATGTTGGCGAAAGTTGCGGGTCATCGTGTTGGAGCAGCAAGGACAGGTATTCATAAAGATTTAAAAAGTTATTACAAAATGTGTGTTGGTTATGAATCGAGAGCAAATTGAAGTAATTTCATTTAATTTGAAGCTATAGCAAATTTATGAAGGATTTGTGAATAGGGTGCAAATATTGTAAAAACATAATAATTAAATAAATTTTGTAAATAAATTTTGCTTTTTGTGTTTGTCCCCAGACCAATTACCAATTACCCACCATCAGACTTACAATTAATCAATATCGGTAATATTTCTTCGTCGTGTCTAATCGTGTAAAAACCGTTCCTCTCTGGGCATTTTTCGCACTGTTAACTAATATCATCCTGATGTTAGCCGTTATCTTATTGATTTGGCGACAGCAAAAACTAACCCCTGTGTTAGCAACTACAGCTATTCCATCTCCCCCAGAACCAGTTAACCTAAACTGGAAAAATCAATATGTAGCGCCAGAATTGGGACCCCGGCATAAGCTCAGTTATCCCCAATGGTTGGATATCCTCAAACAAGAAGCTAAAATCACTGCTGATAAAAATCCCCAAGGATTAATCATATTAGCGGGAGATTCTCTGAGTTTGTGGTTTCCACCGGAGTTATTACCTGAGGATAGAAGCTGGTTAAATCAGGGCATATCAGGGGAAGTTAGTAATGGATTATTGCAAAGATTAGATTTTTTCGATCGTACCCAACCGGAAAAGATTTTCATTATGGTGGGTATTAATGATCTAATTCGTGGGCTAGATGATCAGGAAATTTTAGCTAATTATCGGCAAATTATCAGTTATTTGCGAAAAATACATCCCCAAACCGAAATTGTCGTTCAGTCAATTTTGCCTCATGGTGGAGAGAAAGCAACTTGGGAAGGAAAAGAAAAACTTCTAGCAATTCCCAATTCTCGGATTCGCAATTTGAATCAGGAATTGAATAATCTCGCTACTGAAAAAGGTGCGAAATATCTCAATTTACATCCCTTATTCACCGATAAACAAGGTAATCTGCGATCAGATTTTACAACTGACGGTTTGCATCTGAGTCCCCCTGGTTATCTAGTTTGGCGGACTGCCTTACAGATGTATAATAACCAATAAATAACATCCCAGTTACCTGAACCTGAAAAAATCAACTCAAAAAGTAGGATATAAATCCAAATTTCCTATCTAGATCACCTCAAAACACGAGAAAATCAAAAATAGTAATTATTAGTGGTCAATCTAAAATGGATACAAAAGCTTTTAAACGTAGCCTTCAACATTCAGACAATTACAATCGTAAAGGCTTTGGTCATCAAGCGGAAGTCGCTACCCAGTTAGAGTCTGAGTTTCAGAGTAACTTAATTCAGGAAATCCGCGATCGCAACTACACCATCAAACGTGGTAATGTCACCATTCAACTAGCACAAGCATTTGGTTTTTGTTGGGGTGTAGAAAGGGCTGTAGCCATGGCCTATGAAACCCGGCAACATTTTCCCACAGAACAGATTTGGATTACCAACGAAATTATTCACAATCCATCTGTGAATAAACGAATGCAAGAAATGCAAGTAGAATTTATTCCCGTTATTGACAAACTCAAAGACTTTTCTGTTGTTAACAGTGGTGATGTAGTAATTTTACCAGCCTTTGGTGC
>NZ_VIKX01000140.1 GCF_009711935.1 Dolichospermum sp. UHCC 0259
TTCGTTCACTTACGCCGTAGTGTACTAGCATTATGTGAATCTTCTTGTTCAAGATTTTATCTTTTTGGGAATCTGTGAGAGAATTCCAATCAATATTTGATGTTTCTAGACAAGCAAGTTTGATATCTTCTGTAGCATCTGGAAGCATGGGTAACGGTTGAACTGCTTTGAGTGCTTCTATGTTTTTTGCTAAATTAGCAGCAATCGCTTCTTGCAGTTTTCTGTAGACGTTACCAGATAAATATTGAGCCGCGAGTTCCCATTTCTGGTTAATTGGATTATAAAAGATGAGATTATCAGCATCGAGTTCTTGAATGATTTCCTCTTGACTCAGGTTGCTAATTTCTGAGATATAATCCAAATCTAAGCAACCTTTGATATTCAGAGAATGTGTTAAAGCATCTTGGGCTGAATTAACTTTTGTGGGAGCAGAATATGAACGACAAACTCGTTTAGAGAAAATATCAGCTAATTTGTAATTGCTCTTTTCTAGAGTTCTGACTAAATAATAGTTGGGGTCTTTTCCCAGATGTATTAGGTTGTACTTGCTATTGATTCTGCCCCATTTACGAATGAATGAGTTATAGCTGTTTTTAAGTTCTTGTTGGAGTTGTGTTAATTCCTCATCATTTACTGTTTGTTGGGCATTGATGACTTTTATTAAACAGCTACGGAGTTGCCAAAAATCTTCAATTCGATTTCTCTCTACTGTTTCTACTAAAACTAAATGGCTTTTCGCTCTTTGATAAATTTGGTTTTCATGAATACAAAAAGCCATTTCTTTAATATGTTGCAGTTCAGGGGGAACTAACAGAAGATCTTCAGTTTCCTTTCTAGGAGAGTAGTTAACATTTAGAGGTATTTTGCACAATGCTTCAGATAAATCTCTGCCGTCATCTAATAGAGCAAAACCTTCACCGTACAGTTTATTAATGCTTGGTGTACCTAATAAGTGATGTACATGAGGATAGATTCTCTGTTGTAAATGTGTGTATTGGGGAGATTTTTGCAGTTGGTTTTGATAATATTTATCAAAACTTCTGCCTTGAAATTCACTCAAGAAATATTCGTTGAGATGAGCTTTAGTTTTATCACCTTCATTACCCCAATCTTGAGGAACAATTTGCACTTCTTGAGTATTTATCCATTTTGATGTATTAGCATGACGAGAATTTTTGACTCTTTGAAAGATTAGCAGAATGGGGCTAACTTGAGTTCTAGCTATGGTGTTAAATACTCCACTAGGAAGTCTAACGGCTGTTACCAGTTCTAGTTTTTGTCCTAACCAAGCTCGGAACTTTTGAGAACTGGGAGCATCTAAAGTGTAAGTAGAAGTAATGACTGCAATTAATCCTTCTTCTCTCACTAAGTCGGCAGATTTGGCTAGAAAATAGTTATGGATGCTGACTCCCAGAAAGTTATATTTTGAGTCATTTACTCCATAGTCACCAAAGGGAAAATTCCCACATACCAAATCAAAATATCCTTCGGGGAAGCTGACTTTTTCAAAGCCCTGATTATAGATTTGAGCTTCGGGATATAAATGTTTGGCTATGGTAGCGGGTGTTTTATCTAATTCAATTCCAAATAGTTTTGAGTTGCAGCGTATATCTTCTGGTATGAGTCCAAAGAATAAACCAGTACCGCAAGCTGGTTCTAATATTCTGCCTCCTGTAAATCCTATGCGTGATAGCATTTCCCAAATACTACGGATGATTTTGGGTTCTGTATAATGGGCATTTAATATGCTACTGGCAGCGTTATTAAATTCATCTTGATTCAGTAAAGTTAGCAATTTTTTTTGTGCTTTAGCAGCCCATCTGCTTTGTGGATTTAAGCTAAATATTTCAGGTAAACAACCCCATCCATTGAATTTGGCTAATATTTGTAGTTGTTCTTGGGTGGGAGTAGTGTTGAGATTTTGCAGGGTAATAATTGCCTGTTTGTTGTTTTCCCATCTTTGTTGGGGTGTGGCTTTTAATTCTGATTCTATTGTTGAGTTGATTGTAAACATATACCATTGCCAAAAAATAGTTTTGGTAATGGGCGCATAGCGCAAATTTACGATTTAAATAATTAGACCTCTGGTAGAATCATTTTTATGGTGTGATTAAGGGTGTAGTTGAATGCTAGATTAGGCTGGGTAATTAGAAAAGGTGATACCTACCCCTGTTCTGTCACAGTAGGGAAAATGCAATACCTGAAATACCTGTGAGGGTTTTGGTTTTCACGCTTTGGTAATGAAATTTATTCATCTGCTTTTGGAATGATCTTAAAGTTTGAAATTCTTGTGTTCGCGTAGTGTTCCCGCAGGGTAGCAAAAATCCCCCAGCTAGAAGCTGTGGGGATTGTCAACTTGAGAATGTAAAGATGTTGTTATAGTACCAATCACAACATCATCGTTATTAGTCTGACCATGTTTGGTTAACTAAAACAGGTTTGTGTTGAGGCATCAACTGTTTGCCAAACTTAGCATAGAGAGCCGGAATAACTAATAAAGTCAAAGCTGTAGAAGTAAATAAACCGCCCAAAACTACAATTGCTAAGGGTTGCAGAATTTCATTTCCAGCCCCACTAGCGATCGCCAAGGGCAGCATCCCCAATGCTGATGTGAGTGCCGTCATCAAGATGGCGTTAACTCGTTCTAGAGAACCCTGGACAATCACATCTTTAAGAGGCATTCCCTGAGTAAACTTATTATTATAGTTGTCTACCAACAACAAGCCATTGCGGACAGCAACGCCAAATAGGGTAATAAAACCAATCAAAGAAGCGATGGAAATCACACCGCCACTCAAAGCAATGGAGATGATACCACCCACCAAAGCCAAAGGCAGATTGAGCATGATGGCGATTGTCGCGGGGAGGGATTTAACAGAGAAGAACATCAACATCGCAATCACAATCGCTGCCAAAATACTAAATACCAGGAGATTATTAGTAGCACGCTGCTCCGATTCAAATTGTCCACCGTACTGAATAAAGTAGCCATTAGGGAGTTTAATTTTCTGTTGAATTTGGGATTGAATATCGCCGACGACACTGCCCAAATCACGCTCGGCCACATTTGCCGAAACAACTATCAGTCGTGAGACATCTTCCCGATTGACAACATTTGCTCCCATACCGTACTCTACTTTCGCAACCACACCCAGTTGGATAGTTTGCCCAATAGGGGTAGTGATGGGAATAGCACGAATGGCATCTAAACTATTGCGGGCTTTATCCGTCAAAGAGATAGAAATATCAATAAGCTGCTGATTTTCTGCCACTTGCGACACCACACGACCATTTAAAGCAGTTTCCACCACATTTGACAACTGCTCCATACTCAATCCATAGGTAGCGGCAGCAGTGCGATCATATTGAATTTGTACCTGACGAATGGGTAGTTGGGGTTCAAGCTGCAAGTCCACAACCCCTGTAATGGGCTGAATCACATCTCGTACTTGTTCGCCAATCTTTCGCAGTTCTGTTAAATCCGGTCCAAAGATTTTCACAGCGATCGCACTTCTGACCCCCGACAGCACTTCATCCATGCGGTGAGAAATAAATCCACCAATATTAGATGCCACACCAGGCAGTTTATTGAACTCTTGCCGTAATTGTTTAATGCTGGCTTCGCGGTCTTGGAGGGCGCGATCGCTCAATTCAACGTCCACATGAGCCATACTCACTCCTGCCCCATCTGCATCTCCTGGAGTGCGTCCTGCTCGTACTTGCACCCACTCATACAAAGGATTATCTTTAAGCGCACTAGACAGTGCTATCCCAGCCCGATTGGTCATATCAAGGGAAACACCCGGAAATAAAACCATTGAATTGACCAATGATTTCTCCTGAAATTCCGGCAGAAACACCCGTCCCAGGGAGGGAACGATGGCAAAAGCAGCAACCAAGGCTGCAAGTGCTACACCCAGAATGATTTGGGGCGATCGCAGCGACAGATTTAACAATGGACGATATAACCGTTCTGCCCAACGTGAGATAAATGTACCTTCTTGGGGTAGGGTTTGGTTTGCCAGCAGAATGGCACACAAAGCAGGTGAAAGGGTCATAGCCACCAAAGTAGACGCACAGATAGAAAGCAAGTATGCAAAACCCATCGGTGCAAAAATATTACCCTCAACACCCGTCAAACTAAAAATTGGTGCAAACACGACCACAATGATCACCGTGGAAAAAATCACGGCTAACCGCACCTGTACAGAGGTTTCATACACCACCTCGAAAGGATGCTTGGGGTTGCCCTGTGCCTGATTAGTTCGCAATCCGCGATAGCAGTTCTCCATGTCCACGATTGAGTCATCAACAACTGAGCCAATAGCTACGACTAAACCGCCCAAGGTCATAGTGTTAATGCCCAAGCCAAAAGCTTTCATGAACATTAAGCCAATTAACAGTGACAGAGGAATTGCACTCAGAGTAATTACGGCAGTACGCCAATTCATTAGAAATAACAGCATAATCACCGACACGATGATGATGCCTTGAATCAGGGAACTGCTGACATTGGCAATGGCAGTATCAATAAAGTTAGATTGTCGGAATGTTCGCGCCACTTGCACATCAGAGGGAAATGTGTCCTGCAAAGATTGCAGCATCGCTTCTACCGCTTTTGTCACCGTGGGAGTATCAACATCAGGCTGTTTGTTAATCATCATCACCACAGCTGGCTGACCATTAAAACTAGCGTCCCCCCGCTTCAGTGCTGCACCCGTTTTTACTTCCGCTACGTCTTTGAGCAAAATCGGTTTCCCATCTTGCACCTTCACCACAGATTGTTGCAAGTCTGCAATTGATTTTACCTGGCCAATACCGCGTACCAACAGTTCTTGACCACCACCAATGAGAAATCCACCAGGGGCGTTAGAATTTGCACCCTTAGCAGCATTGGTAACTTCAGTCAGGGAAACATTGAGCGATCGCAATTTGGCTGGATCAACTAACACCTGTTCCTGTCGTTCATCCCCACCGTAAACAGTAACTTGGGTAACTCCCGGCACAGATAAAATTTGGTTGCTCAGGGTGCTATCCACCAGACGGCGCAAATCCATCAGCGAAGTCTGTCCTTGTCCATTCACAGTAAAGGCATACTGTAAAATCGTACCCAAGGGCGATGCTAACGGTGAAATTTCCGGTGGATGCACCCCTTCAGGTAACTGATTTGTCACCTGCTGGAGTCGTTCTGTCACTGATTGCCGAGCTTTATAAATGTCCGCTTCCTGGTCAAACACCACCTGCACCATAGACAGCCCAACTTTAGAGGAAGAACGCACCGTAGTCACCCCTGGCAAACCATTCACCGCGCTTTCAATCGGCACAGTAATTTGTGATTCCACTTCCTCTGGCGCTAGTCCAGTCGCTTCAGTGTGAATATCTACCTGGGGGGGCGCAAATTCGGGAAACACATCCAGGGGCATCTGTGTAACAGTAAACACTCCCCATATTGTGACTAAAATCGCACAGATAACTATAAACCAACGCTGGGTAATTGAGTTTTTGAGAATCTGATTCAGAAGGGAATTAAACATTTCAATTAAAAATCTCCTTTCTTATAGGACTTACAGCAGTTTTTATGTATTTAGACACACAGTGATATCTGTATTTCTTTCTTTGCGCCTTTGCGTGAGACATAGAAATGTGGTACGCGCTTCGCGCAGGCTACGCGTTAGCGAAGCTTTCGCTTTAGCGATACGTTTTTTCATGATTTTGCGTAAGTCCTGTCTTATTCAGATAAATCGCTTTTCTTTTTACCCATACCTACGACAACAGCGATCGCTCCACCCACAAGCACAACTCCACCACCAACTCCTGCTAAAATACCCATCGGCAATCCACCACTTGCTTGCTGAGTTGTTTCACCAGCCTGTGAGACGAGATTACCGCTGGCATCATGGCTATGAGGTATTCCTTTAGCATCTGCCTGAGCATGGGCTGTATCAGTTTTAGGAGTAGCGCTCGCTACTGGACTGGGTGCTGTATCGGCGGTTTGAGTTTTACGCGATTCGGCATAGAGCGACAAACTACCTTGGGTAACGAGCTTTTCCCCAACTGATAATCCTTTTGTCACTGAGATTAGTTCGCCTTTGGTTGCACCGGTGGTGACTTCGACTGGCTCATAAAAATTCTTATACTGCACAAAGACTATCTGTTTATCGTTTGCATCAACCAATGCCGTCACCGGAATCATCACCGCAGATCCAGATTTGGCAGAGGAGCTGATCGGTGTTACCACAATACCTAACAGTTGATCGGTTTGAGCATTGACTTTGACGCGATTAATGCCGCCCGTTGCTTGAAATTCATCACCATGTCCAACGTGAGCAAATACAACTGTGGGCGTACTGATAATTAAACTGGCTGCCAGAATGGAACTCACTAGTATAAAAGATTTCATAATCACTCCTCACAATGAATACGGGGTTAAACAAAAGTTCTCCATAGTTTGCCAAAGTCCAGATGAAATCCAGGTGAAATGGCAAAAGTTTTTGTAAGATCAGAGCTTCGTGGTTGATTTCCCTGAAGTGATGCGAATTTTACTGGTGGAAGATGAAGCAGATTTGGGACTGGCAATCAAGCAAGTCCTAATTAGCGAGAGATATGTTGTGGATTGGGTGACAGATGGCACTGAGGCATGGCTCTGTCTTGAAAGCCAGTGGACAGACTACACAGTTGCTATTGTTGATTGGCTGTTACCGGAAATGTCGGGATTGGAGTTATGTCAGAAGCTCAGACTACACCAAAATCCCTTACCAGTGCTGATGCTTACTGCTTTGGGTCAGCCCGAAAATCGCGTGGCAGGGTTGGATGCGGGCGCGGATGATTATTTAGTCAAACCGTTTGTAATGGAAGAATTGCTGGCACGGTTGCGGGCCCTTCAGAGGCGATCGCCTCAACTACAATCGTCTACTCTGACTGTTGCAGGTTTTACTCTGGATACAGCAAATAATGTCCTTCAAGTGAATTCCGATGGATCTACGCCCCTAGTTATTCCCTTAACCACCAAAGAATTTCAGCTGCTCATGTATTTGATGCAGAACCCCAATCGCATCATTCCCGGTAGTAAATTACGTCATCAACTTTGGGATATGGATGAAGAGCCGATTAGTAATGTAGTTGCGGCGCAAATGCGTCTACTACGTCGCAAGTTAGCAAATCATGGCTGTCCCTGCCCGATTGAAACTGTTCCCGGTGCTGGCTATCGTTTTACAGCTATTTTCAGGTAAATGAACTTTTTATATCTCACGCAAAGGCGCAAAGGCGCAAAGGAAGAAAGAAATACAGATATCAGTGTGTGGTCTAAATATATGAAAACTGCTGTAAGTCTCAACTTGATTCTCGGCTATGAATAGCTACTCACTTTTTCGGCGCAGTCGTCTACGGTTAGCCCTCTGGTATGCCGGAGTTATGGGCGTGATTTTGAGTGTTTCTGGCTTGGGGATGTATCGCGCAATGGTACAAACAAAGTGGGCAGGAATGGAGCGCGAGATTGAATCAATTGCTGGAACTTTACACGATAGCGTTGAACCACTGTTACCGCCTTCTGAAGAACCGACTGCGGTTTTGCAACAAATTTTTCCTGATCTTTGTTTAAGTGAACAACCTTGCAAGGCTACCCCAACGCTGATTCAACGGCACACCATCGGTATTAGCGATCGCACCACATATTATATTCGGCTGTTCAATCATCAAGGGAAACTCCTGGCTTTTTCACCCAATCAACCGTTATCTCTGCCACCAACTCTCAACCGCACTTCATGGCAAACCTTTCGCACGGCTAACGGCATTCGCTATCACCAATTCACCACGATTTTGCATAGTGCCAATACCCATACTTTAGCTAATGAAGCCAATGCTGATTCATCCTGGGGCTATTTGCAAATTGGGCGCACTTTAGAACATTTTGATGCGGAAATTAGGCGGATTCAATGGATTATAGCGATTGGGTTGCCTATTGCTTTGAGTTTGGTTGCTACTTCCAGTTGGTGGCTTTCCGGATTAGCAATGCAGCCAATTTACCATTCCTATCAGCAACAGCAACAGTTTACCGCTAATGCTGCCCACGAATTGCGATCGCCTCTGGCTAGTCTGTTGGCGACTGTGGAAGCTATTCTCCGTATACCGCAATCAAATCAACAAGATATACAAATCATGCTTCATACTGTTGAGCGACAAGGACGACGATTGAGCCATTTAATCGCTGACTTACTCTTGTTAACCAGTCTGGAGCAAAATTCATCGTCAAAACCTTTTCAGCCCTGTTGCCTAAATGATTTGGTGAGCGATTTGACTGAAGAATTTTTAGAACTGGCTACTGCTGCTGATATTAATTTAACCTGCCAAATTCCCACTTGCGAGATTTATGCTCTAGGTAATGAATCGCAACTTTACCGTTTAGTGTCAAACTTGATTGCCAATGCCATCCAGTACACACCCAGAGGGGGATATGTAACTGTTAGCTTAGTCAGGAGTGATTACACTGCTGTGATTGCTGTGAAAGATACGGGGATTGGGATTGGGCTTGCTGATCAGGAGCGAATTTTTGACCGCTTTTACCGTGTTGATAGCAATCGCTCTCGTAAAAACGGAGGCACAGGGTTAGGTTTAGCTATAGCTGTGGCGATCGCCCAAAAACATCAAGCGCATCTGAAAGTTGAAAGTCAGGTCGGAATAGGTAGTATTTTTACGCTAGAAGTAAAAATTGTATTGTCTAATACATAGAAACTTGTTCAGATATAAACTCAATACCCGTGAATGAAATTAATAGCCTACAAATAATTACTAATATTAATTCTGCAAATATTAAGGCGTAAAAATAACTTCAGTTTAGTCTAAACTCCAGGCAAAATGTATCTAACATTAGGGAGCAATGCGATTTTGTGAGGTGGCAGCGATCGCTAATTTTATTCATCAGTACAAAAATATGTTTAGTTACCTAGCGAGCAGTATTAATACTGAAATAATTGAATATCGATAAATAGTATCCGAAAAAAATCAACACGGCTTAATTACTTGATTTTATGGGTAGGGGTTTAGCACTGCTAAACCCCTACAAATCTGGGGTTTTCGTAATTTTACAAAAGTCCATATCTCAACCGTTTTTAGTATAACTTAAATTCAGCCAAACAATACTGGGAAGCTAATAATATTCCTCTCAAGTTTTTAGTTATTAACAAATAGGTAAAGTTACATTTTCACTATTTGGAGATTGTTTGTTGTGGTTGTCAGAATCAGGATGTCCAGGATTTAAGGATGTACAGGATTGTTATTTATAGATTTTCTGTGAATATTTAATGATCAGATTTTTTGCAAATAAAAAATATATTCTATATCTTTCACAAAAACCTTTATTTCCTAAACAACATCCTGAAAATCCTTACATCCTGGGTATCCTGATTCTGACATTTTTTAACAAACGTATGTTAAAATAATAAACCAAGCACCATTATGAGATTTTTCAATTATGCAAGTAACAATTGATTTACCAGATAAATTAACAACGAAAATCATCAATCAATGGGGTAATTTACCACAAAAAATCCTGAATAATCTTGTATTAGAAGCCTTTCGAGAAAGATTAATTGATTTTGAGGAACTAAAAGATTTACTAAACTTTCCTTCTGACACTGAACTTAAAGAATTTTTAATCCAAAATAATATTCTCCATTCCGCAGGTTTACTTAATTTATATGGTACTTGTGCTGATATTGATTTTGCAACGGATGATGAAGGAATTTATCCTGAAACAGATGATGATTTAATTGAGGTTATTAATGAAAAATGATTCTTTAATTTATTTACTAGATACGAATGTTTGTATCATGTATCTCAAGGGTAAATCTCCCAGTATTAATCATCATATTGATAATTTAGAGCCTGAAAAAATTGCGCTTTGTTCTGTAGTCAAAGCTGAATTATTTTATGGTTCTATGCGTAGTAATAATCCTGAAAAAGCTGTCAGGTTACAAAAGATGTTCATAGAACAATTTATTTCTTTAGCTTTTGATGATGAATGTGCAGAAATGTATGGCAATATTCGCGCTGATTTAGCAAATTCTGGAACTCCTAATAAATAAAAATCATGTTGACTTGACCAATCACTTGGTGCTTCAATAGTTCCTGTTAATGCCTCCAGAACATCCCAAGCATTACCTTCATCTTCTGTACATTCTAGTGCTTCAGTAAAAAGAGAATTATCCTTGTGCATTCCTGCAAATTTCATCCAAGGATGTTCTGTTTTAGCCGGTTCAATTTCTAAAGTTACTATTTCTGGTTTTCGCGCTTGAAAAAGTTGAATAAGATTATTTAATGCCTCTTCTTTATTTGCACCTAAACCTTGACATTCTGGTAAACTTAACAATGTAGCTTTAACCGTTCCATCTTCTTGATTTTCAATCAAGACATCATAAGTTAACTTGGGTGCAATTGTGGAAAGAGCATTTTTAACAGCTAAAATCATGATATTTTTACTCTTATAACTCTGAATTGATTATAACATAATAGTTAAAATTATCATCTAAGTAGGTAGGCGGAGGAAAATCAACATATATTTCTTTTTGTGAAATGGCTAAAACTCAACCACAATAACGCATTGAGGTAAATTTACATATCGTTACACATTTTGGTTATTTTACGTCCACCTACTTACATGATTTTAAGATTTATAGAATTTTATTAGCAATCATCCATTTTATATTTGATCATCCTGTTAATCCTTTAATCCTGGACATCCTGATTCAGACAATTTTACTAACCTATTTCCTCACCATAAATCTATGAATCATAAAGTTTTTTATCTTAATGGTAAAAAAATCAATAGCAAACAAACATTTTTAAAACAAGCTGCTGAAGTAATGGAAATTCCTCCATACTTCGGCAATAACTGGGATGCTTTCGATGAATGTATCACTGATTTAACATGGTGTCCGGCTCAAAGATATGTGATATTATATGATCATGCTGATATCTTTGCTCAAGCTGAACCGACACAGTACCAAATAGCATTAGATATTTTAAATTCAGCCAAACAATACTGGGAAGCTAATCATATTCCTCTCAAGTTTTTAGTTATTAACAAATATTCACTGTAAATATTGCCAGCAGCTTCGCTAAATTGCAGGACATTCAGACTATTAATATCTTCTAATGTATCCTCTAACCTAGCATAAGCTAATACTAATTCACTTGATGAATCAGCCTTACTAATAATATTCATCCGTCCTCTTATTTGTTCACTAGCTGTAACAATAGTTATGGCAATATCTTGAGGATTAAACATACTTAATCTTTGTCTGATCAATGTATTTCCTCTTTGCAATAATGACAGATGATCAGTGTCTAGTATTCTTAAATTATTCACTGCTTTACTTACCTTGATTCATTATTTGCATCTAATTCACGACGATATTCTTCTATATATTCCAACATTTGATCAAAGTGTGGATCATCTTTATACTTACCTGCTATTTTCATCCAAGGATTTTCAATTTGAGGAGATTTAATTTCTAAAGTGACAATCTTAGCATTTCCTAAACGAACTTGCAAAATCTTATCTAATTCTTCTATTGCTTCCGTTTCTGTATTCCCTAAACCTTGACATTCTGGTAAACTTAATAATGTCGCTTTCACAGTACCATCTGCTTGATTTTCAATCAACACATCATAAGTTAACTTAGGTGCAATAGTAGGAGAAGGATTTTTCACAGCTAAAATCATGATATTTCTAATCTTCTAATTCTGAATTGATTATAACATAATAGTTAAAATTATCATCTACAGGATTTTAAGATTTATAGAATTTTATTAGCGATCGCCCATTTTATATTTTATCATCCTGTAAATCCTTTAATCCTGGACATCCTGATTCTGACAAATAATAAAATTTATTCCCTGAGTTCCTCAATTTATGGTATTTTTACCCTGATTATAGTCTTCTATATTTTTTCTAATCTGGCTAAAAATATCCTACCTTCAAATTACTGAAACAGAATTTTAACCAGAGGAATATTATGTTAGATTTATACGATTTAATCCGCAATATCCAAAAACGTCCAGCTATGTATTTAGGAAAAGCAACTATCGCTAATCTTCGCACTTTTATCGCTGGTTACAGTTTTGCACGTCGTCAAATGCAAATACCTCAAACTTCTCAAGAACAAGAATTTTCAAATTTTCAAACTTGGATACAACAAAAATATAATGTTACTTATAATCAAACTTGGGATCAGATAATTTTATTTTTCTCTAAAGATGAAAATACTGCTTTTGAGGAATTTTTTAAATTATTTGATGAATTTACACAAACAGATTCTATTTCTAAACAGCAAGAGAATGTCAAAGTAAGTTCAGCCACTATAGTGTAATCGTTTTGCGCTACGCTATCAGACATTTTTAACCAATGCTCCAATCTTCCAAACGCAAATTAGGAACTTTTTCAAAATCCTTCCAATTGTGAGTTACTAAAATCCCATTGACGGATGATGATATTTATTGAATCTAGTACATCCCAAACATTACCTTCATTATTGCGTATTTCTGTAACTTCCATTAAAGGATATTTTTGGATATTTCTGTGAATATTTAATGATTATAAATTATGATTCAGCGGAAAATATATTTTCTATCATTCACAACATGTGTAACTCACTTAGTTCAAAAGTATTGCATATTAGTTAATAAATAAGAAATGGTAAAACAGTGATACAAAAATTAGTTAATGCGGTGATAACTGAGTGACAACTGTGATGAATATGAGTAATTTCTCTCTAGAGTTTTTAGAATAACTTGCTTTATAGTAAGAATAATTGACTCAATTCCCCAACCGATGAGAATCCGCCAATTATGATATCTAGTATTACAGATTCATTTGTAAAATCTGCTATTGCGTCCATATCTTCAGAGTCAGCAACAACAGCAGAAAAAATCCAAATGCTGATAGAAATTGGCACAGGCTTTCAAAAAAAGCCGAAAACAGCCCAAGATTTACATAATGCAATTGGGCTATTTGAGCGTGCATATCAGATGTGTGGGGAGGAGTATCTTTTACTAAAAGCACGGGCTAAGGTGGGCATGGCAGGGACATTACAGATGATTCCTGATGGTGATTCCCAATTGTTGCGACAAGCACGGGCAGATTATGAAGAAGCTTTGCCCATTTTACAACAATTGGCAACGGCGGAGGAAGTAGCCGCAGTGCAGATGAATTTGGGATTGGTTTTACAATCTCTTGTTCCCGACAATTTAGCGCGGATAACTGAGAGTATTCATGCTTATCATGAGGCTTTGCGGGTGTTTACTTGGGAAGATTACCCTCAAGAATATGCGATTTTGTATAATAACATAGCGATCGCCTATCTTTCCATGCCTATGTCATCGGAACAAGAATCTTTACGTCAAGGTTTAGCAGTCCAATCCTTTGAAATAGCTCTCAAACATATTAACATAATTGACCATCCTAGAGAATATGCAATGTTGCAAAATAATTTAGGAAATGCCTTACAATATTTAGTAAGTTCCCATCCTGTAGAAAATAATTTACGCGCTGTCTTAGCTTATGATGAAGCTTTAAAAGTGCGTAATCTTCAAGATACACCGTTAGAATATGCTAATACAATTTCTAACAAAGCTAACCTCCTCTTCAACTTACCCGACGACCTCGAAAAACCAGAATTAGGGAATCCCCAAAATCTCTTAAAAGCAGAAGAATACTATCAAGAAGCTTGGCGAATATTTACAGAACATAAGCAATTAGAACAAGCCGAGATAGTAGCCAAAGCCCTACAAGATTTAACCGCAGAAATCCAAGCATTTGCCTTAAATTAAACCCTAAATAGGAGAATGACTATGTTTGATTTAGTTAATGATCCAGGACTTGTCAAATTTTTGCATAGTTTAAATACAGAATTAAATCTCACCACAGGATTTACTTGGTTAATTATTGCTGTAATTTTATCAATGATTGGTGGTGCAATTGGCGGAATTATCCTTGCAGGTAAAGATATAGGATATCAATTTGCAGCCACAATTGGTAGTTTATTTGCACCAGCAGGAGTCATTCCTGCGGTAATTTTAGGGTTATTTATCCTGAATTTATTAGCCAATCACTAGGAGCATATATGTTAGAATTAAGTTGGTTTTCTATTCAGTTATTTTTTAAGGGTAAACTATTCCGCGACCCCCTATATTTTCTGCGTCAAACTATTATTGCTAGTGGTATTGGTGCAATCATCTTAGTATTACTAGCACAAGCCTCAATTCCCCTCTGTATTCCCATTACTGTAGCTAGTTTAACGACAGGTGCAATTATGCCTTTCTTGTTGCAAGACTTTAGAATGAAATAAATTTCTAACAATCCTCCGTAGGGGCGCAGGGCCTGCGCCCTAAATTAATTTCAAAATAACCAATTAACCCCAGATAAATCCATAAAAATAATGAATAATCTTGAAGAATTGATTACAGATATCAATCGGTTTGAAGCGATTATTGCTAACTGGGATGAAAGTCAACGTTGTGTAGCTGTGGGGTTACAAAGATCAATTGAATCTTTACATAAAGCAGCACTAACTAATTTAATTAAAAGTCTTAAACAAGAAAATATATCAGCCTTACGTCATGCTGTAGATGATGAAATTGTTTATGCAGTTTTGTTATATCACGATTTAGTTAAACCGCCCTTATCACAACGTATCCAAACAGCATTAGCAGAAATTCGTCCCAGTTTACAAAGTCATCAAGGAGATGTAGAATTAGTAGCAATTAAATTACCAGATACAGTTCAAGTTAAATTAATTGGTAGTTGTAGTAATTGCGCTACTTCTACTCTCACCTTAACTCAAGGAGTCGAACAAGCCATTAAAAAACATTGTCCAGAAATTACTAAAGTAGTTGCTGTTAATAATAATTCTACTACTACTATTACTACTGCTAATTCTCAAGATTTTCATTGGATAAAAGCAGCCACATTAGATCAAATAATTGAAAATCGTATTTTAGCAGTTAGAGTTAATAATCATGATGTAATTTTGTATAAACAAGGTGTTCATATTACCTGTTATCAAAATTCTTGTTCTCATTTGGGATTTCCTCTAGATAAAGGTAAGGTAGAAAAAGGAATTATTACTTGTTTAGCCCATGAATTTCAATATGATTTAAAGACGGGTAACTGTTTAACAGTTCCAGACATTTCTCTTCAAAGCTATGAAGTCAAAGTTAAACATGATAACGTTTATATAAAAGTAATAAATTCCAGATAAATTTTAGATACCCGACTTCTTTGAGAAGTCGGGTATCTTTGCTAAATGTAATTTTTTACTACAATTCCATCAAACTCAAATAAATATATGCTATCCTCACAGGAAAATTATTTATTAATATTTCAGGGATTATGCCTGACTTTAATAACTACATTCAAAACTTAAGAGAAAATATCCAACATGGTGGAGAATGCAGTCATTACCCCAGCCTAAAATGTCTAATTGAGGGCTTAATGATTGGTGTTAATGCCAAATATCAAATTCAAAAAACACCTAAAGGTTATGGTATCATTGGTTTTATTACCAATCATTCCTATCTTAATGGTTTAATTCATCGAGGTATGAGGGAAGAATTATTAAAGTATTTTGATACGTTATAGCTTTCCTATTCATTCCATTATCAAGACCATAAAAATAACTTAATATTTCGCTATGATAATGCAAAGCATAAGCCTGATTTGGGTTATACAGATCATAAACATATTAAAGATAAAATTGTCCAATCTAAAATTCCAGATATTGAACAAGTAATTTTAGAAATTATCAGCGAATACTTAAATAATCCAAAAGGAGAAATATAATCTAACTAAATTAACTTCGCAACAAAGAAATTAATCAGTATCAAAAAATTGTCATTATTTTAACAGAAACTTTGCGACTAATGCAGGAAATTGATAGAACTATTCCAGATTTACCACTAGAGTAAAAACTGGGATAATTAATAAATATTACTGCCTAAAACCACATTGCAAACCCAAAATATCCCCCATTTACCTCTCTCTCCTCATGGTGCAAAAATAATATTAGGAAACAATATTACACCAGAACAATTAGTAATTCCCCTTGCACCCACTCCTACAACAATGTTTGGACCTCGTGCAGCTTATTTAATATCACCAACTGGACCCTTATGGGTAGCAGATACAGGACATCATCGTTTATTAGGGTGGCGAAATCTACCTACAAATGATCATCAACCTGCTGACTGGATAATAGGACAACCTGACTTTTATCATGAAGGACAAAACGCCAAAGGTACACCAGGAGAATCTACATTTAGTGTGCCTACAGGTATTTGTAAATGTGGTAATGGGTTAGCCGTTGCCGATGCTTGGAATCATCGAATTTTAATATGGTATAATATCCCTAAAGATAGTCATATTCCCGCAGATTTAGTATTAGGACAAACAAATTTTATTGATAATTTACCTAACCGGGGAAGTCAACAACCTGCGGCAAATACCTTACATTGGCCTTATGGTATTTTCTATTATCAAGGTAAGTTATTTGTCGCTGATACCGGAAATCGTCGGTTATTAATTTGGAATCAATTACCCACAGAAAATGGACAACCTGCGGATATAGTTTTGGGACAACCAGATATGATATCTCGTAATGAAAATGGGGGTGGTTCTCCCACTGCTGCTAGTATGCGTTGGTGTCATGATATCACCCTTTGGGAAGATAATTTAGTTGTCACAGATGCAGGTAATAACCGGGTAATGATTTGGGAAGGAATACCAACAGAAAATAATGCCCCTTGTTCGGTGGTTTTAGGACAAAAAAACTTCAATTTTGTGGAATTAAATCAAGGTGTTTATTTCCCCAGTGCCAGTAGTTTAAGTATGCCTTATGGGGTAGATGTTGCGGGGGATTGGTTAATAGTTGCTGATACAGCTAATTCCCGTTTGCTAGGATGGAAAAAACGATCATCTATTTTATTATTGCAGGGTGCGGATGCTGATGGTGTGATGGGACAAGATAACTTTACAAATAAAAGCGAAAATCGCAATTTTGGACTACCAACAAGACGAAGTTTAAATTGGTGTTATGGAATTAAGGTTTGTGGTAAGAATGCAGTAGTTGCTGATTCTGGGAACAATCGCGTTTTGATTTGGAAGTTTTGATTATCTCACACAAAGGCGCAAAGACGCAAAGGAAGAAAAATGCCGCTTGAAGAAATTAGGGTTCGTGGTGTTGTTCAAGGGGTGGGTTTTCGTCCTACTGTTTATCGTTTGGCGAAGGTTTGCGGTTTGAAAGGTGATGTTTGTAATGATGGTGAAGGTGTTTTAATTCGTGTTTCTGGTAGTGAGGAAGAAATAACGGAGTTTGTCAATAAATTATATCAAGAATGTCCGCCTTTGGCAGGAATTAAGGAGTTAATTAGAAGTCCATATTTGGGTGAGTTTGATTTTGATGATTTTGTCATTTCTTGTAGTGTTCATAGTGTGGTAAAAACGGAAATCTCTCCTGACGCTGCAAGTTGTCCCCAATGTCAAAGGGAGATTTTTGATCCTTTTAGTCGTTATTTTCGTTATCCTTTTACTAATTGTACTCATTGTGGTCCAAGGTTGAGTATTATTCGGGCTATTCCTTACGATAGAAATAACACCAGCATGGTGAATTTTTCTATGTGCAAGGAATGTGAAAAGGAATATCAAGATGTAGAAAATCGTCGGTTTCATGCCCAACCTATTGCTTGTTTTGTATGTGGACCTCGTGCATGGTTAGAAAGGGCTGACGGTAAACCTGTAATCTCTGATATGTTTTCCATGTTGGATGACGTGGATGCTGTTTGCACTTTATTGCAAAAGGGTGAAATTGTTGCTATTAAAGGTTTAGGTGGTTTCCATTTAGCTTGTGATGCCACTTTAGAAAATGCAGTTCTAAAACTTAGAAATCGTAAACATCGTTATCATAAACCTTTGGCTTTAATGGCTAGAGATATTAATATTATTTCTGAGTATTGCTATATTAATGATTTAGAAAAAGAATTATTAACAAATTCTGCTGCACCAATAGTTTTATTAAATATTAAAGATCATAGTAAATTAGCATCTTCCATAGCAGCCGGACAAAATACTCTTGGTTTTATGCTGCCTTATACACCGTTACATCATTTAATTCTTAAAAGAATGAAAGTGCCAATAGTTTTAACTAGCGGTAATATTTCTGATGAACCACAATGTATAGATAATGAAGATGCAAAAGATAAGTTATCAAAAATAGCTGATTATTTTCTTTTACATAATCGAGATATTGTGAATAGAGTAGATGATTCCGTTGTTAGAGTTATTGATAATCAAATTCAAACCCTCAGACGGGCTAGAGGATATGCACCTGCACCAATTATTTTACCTCCAGGATTTGCAAAAATACCGCCTATTTTAGCAATGGGTAGCGAGTTAAAAAACACCTTTTGTTTATTACGAGAAAGTGAGGCGATTTTATCACAACATTTAGGAGATTTAGAAAATGCTGCTGCTTTTAATGCTTATCAAGAAACATTGAATTTATATCTGAATTTATTTCAACATAAACCAGAAATAATTGCTATTGATAAACATCCAGAATATTTATCTTCTAAACTTGGCAAAGAACTAGCAGAAAGTAATAACATTAAATTAGAAGAAATTCAACATCATCATGCCCATATTGCTGCTTGTATGGCAGAAAACCAAATTCCCTTAAAGACAAAACCCATTTTAGGAATAGCATTTGATGGCTTAGGATATGGTGAAGATGGTACACTATGGGGAGGAGAATTTTTACTAGCAGATTATCAAAATTTTCAAAGATTAGCTACATTTACGCCAATGGCAATGATAGGAGGAAAACAGGCAATTTATCAACCTTGGAGAAATACCTATTCTCAATTAATTAATGCTTTTACTTGGGAAGAACTTCAAAAAAAATACAGTGATTTAGAAATCATCAAATTTTTAGAACATAAAAACCCCAAACTACTCAATCAAATCATAGAAAAAGGTATTAATTCGCCCTTAACATCATCAGTAGGCAGATTATTTGATGCAGTTGCAGCCGCAATAGGTATTTGTCGAGAACAATGCAGTTATGAAGGACAAGCAGCCATAGAAATGGAAGCCATAGCTGATACCAATATTTTAAACAATGATGAAGAAAGTCTAAATTATTCCTTTAACTTTGAAAAGTCAGATAATATTTATTATATAGATACATCTCCAACATGGCGAGAAATTCTTAATGATATTAAACAGCAAATTTCACCATCGGAAATAGCGGCAAAATTTCCTAAAAGTTTAGCTATTGCTATTGTGACAATGGTTAAACAACTTAGACAAGAACATCAATTTAATCAAGTAGCATTAACAGGAGGCGTATTTCAGAACCAAATTCTATTCCGACAGGTAAAAATGCGATTAGAAAAATTAGAAATTAATGTATTAACTCATAGTATAGTACCAACAAATGATGGCGGTTTATCATTAGGACAAAGTGTAATTGCAGCCGCTAAATATATAAAAAGATCCCCGACTTCTGAGATTAAGTTATAATTTATTCATTAAATTATAAAAGAAGTCGGGGATCTGGAATCTTAAAGAAGGAAAACTAAAATGTGCTTAGGAATACCCGGACAAATAACAGAAATAACCAATAAAGAACATAAACTAGCTATGGTTAATATTGGAGGAGTCAAAAGACAAATAAATATAGCCTGTATAGTTGACGAACAACACCCTCCCGAAAAATGTATAGGAGATTGGGTATTAGTTCACGTCGGTTTCGCCATGAACAGAATCAATGAACAAGAAGCCGCAGAAACATTACAATTATTGCAAGAAATAGCCGCCTTGCACTAAAGTACAAGCCTAATAGCAAAAGTCCGTTAAAACGGACTGGAAAAACAAAATAATGACATTCTAGCTAATCAATTTATGTTTTCTGAAGTAATTAATCCAAAATCTAAAAAAATTTGAAATTGATATGAAATATGTAGACGAATTTCGTAACCCAGAAAAAGCCCAAGCCTTACAAAAAGAAATCAAAAAACTCAGCCAAAAAATAGACAGACATTTAAAAATAATGGAAGTATGTGGAGGACATACCCATTCTATTTTTAAATATGGAATCGAAGAAATATTGCCAGATAATATTGAATTAATTCATGGGCCTGGTTGTCCAGTGTGTGTCATGCCTAAAGGGAGAATAGATGATGCGATCGCCCTCTGTCAACTACCCAACGTCATATTTACCACATTTGGCGACGCAATGCGCGTACCCGGTTCAAAAACCAGCTTATTGCAAGCCAAAGCCCAAGGTGCTGATATTCGCATGGTTTACTCACCCTTGGATAGTCTGAAAATAGCCAAAGAAAACCCCAATAAAGAAATCATCTTCTTTGGTTTAGGCTTTGAAACCACCGCCCCTAGTACCGCATTTACCATTCTCCAAGCAGCCGCAGAAAATATTACTAATTTCAGTATGTTTTCTAATCATGTATTAGTAATTCCCGCCTTACAAGCATTATTAGAAAACCCCGATTTACAACTTGATGGTTTTGTTGGTCCAGGTCATGTAAGTATGGTCATAGGAACAGAACCTTATGAATTTATTGCCAAAGAATATCATAAACCAATTGTTATTTCTGGCTTTGAACCATTAGACATCTTCCAATCAATTTGGATGTTATTAAAACAAATAGTAGAAAATCGTTGTCAAGTTGAAAATCAATATAATCGTTTAGTAGAACCAGCCGGAAATAAAAACGCATTAATAGCCATGAATCAAGTTTTTACAGTGCGTGAAAAATTTGCATGGCGAGGTTTAGGAGAAATCCCCAATTCCGGTTTTAAAATCCGCCAGGAATATGCCCAATTTGATGCTGAAGTTAAATTTACAATTCCTAATTTAAAAGTAGCAGATCATAAAGCTTGTCAATGTGGAGAAATTCTCAAAGGAGTTTTAAAACCTTGGCAATGTAAAGTATTTGGAACAGCTTGCACCCCAGAATCACCCATAGGAACTTGTATGGTTTCTTCCGAAGGTGCTTGTGCAGCGTATTATAAATATGGGCGACTTTCAACAATGGCTAAAAGAGAAAAATTAGGTGCATCGAACGAACCTCTATCAGTCTAAATTGCACAATTTGAGGAAAATTAGATGGCTTATGTAACCGTCCGCATTGGTAAAAATAATTCCATAGAAAAAAAGAGGAAATTAGTTAAAAATATAACTGATGCTTTATCCTCAGTTATAGATACTAAATCTGAATCAATAATTGTTCATATTGAAGAAATTGAAGGAGAAGATTGGGCAGTCGGTGGAGTTTTGTATTATGATAAAAACAGCAATAGGCGCGATGAAAGAGACGACCGAGACGACAGACGCGAAAGACACGAAAGAGACGACCGAGACGACCGAGATGATAGAAAAAACAGGTAAATAATTTAAACTGACAGGCATTTTGCCTGTCTTAAAAAATTTTCAGTAGAAAACAATTTTAAAATGACAATTAACTCTAATCAAAATCCGCTTTTTCAAAAAATAGAAACAGCCCGCCGTCGTCCTTCCCAAATTAAAGATACTCACATTAATTTATCTCATGGTAGTGGTGGTAAAGCCATGAGAGATTTAATAAATAATATCTTTGTTAAAAGTTTTGATAATCCCATTCTTTCCCAACTAGAAGACCAAGCAACATTTGATTTAGCCAGTCTTTCTCAATATGGTAATAGATTAGCATTTACCACAGATTCTTATGTGGTAGATCCATTATTTTTTCCTGGTTCAGACATAGGAGAATTAGCCATAAATGGCACAATTAATGATTTAGCGGTGAGTGGGGCAAAACCTTTATATCTCACCTGTAGCGTCATTTTAGAAGAAGGTTTACCCGTAGAAGCCTTACGCCGTGTAGTTGCCAGTATGCAGAAAGCAGCCCAAAAAGCCGGAGTCCAAATAGTCACAGGAGACACAAAAGTTGTTAATCGTGGTTGTGCTGATAAACTATTTATTAACACTGCGGGAATTGGCATAATTCCTCCAAATATTGATATTTCTCCCCGCAATATTCAAGCGGGAGACGTAGTAATTATTAACGGAGAAATTGGAAATCATGGCACAGCAATATTAATTGCCAGAGGAGAATTAGCATTAGAAACAAATATAGAAAGTGACTGTCAACCATTACATGAATTAGTCGCTGAAATTATCAAGGTTTGCCCCCAAATTCACGCTATGCGAGACGCAACCAGAGGAGGTTTAGCCACAGTATTAAATGAATTTGCCCTCACTTCTAACTTAGGAATACGTATCAATGAAAATGCAATTCCCATTCGAGAAGAAGTAAATGGAGTCTGTGAAATATTAGGTTTAGATCCTTTATATTTAGCCAACGAAGGAAAATTAGTCATAGTTGCACCAGCAGAAAAAGCCGATTTAATTTTAGCAACAATGCAAAATCACCCCACAGGAAAACAAGCATCTATCATAGGTGAAATTATTCCTACACCACCAGGAATAGTCCTCTTAAAAACTGCTTTCGCTGCAGAAAGAATCATTGATATGCTAGTAGGAGATCAACTTCCGCGAATTTGTTAAAAATACCTCATTTTTATTGTTTCCGTAGGTTGGGTTAACGCAAGGAAACCCAACATCTTCCGAGTTTTGTTGGGTTGCGCTGTCGCTTAACCCAACCTACAATGTTGTCTCTTAAATTATACTATGCACGAACTAGGAATAACTCAGAATATCATCGCTATAGTTAGCGAAAACGCCCAAAATAAAAAAGTCCAAAGAGTATTCTTAGAAATTGGTCAATTATCAGCTATTATGCCAGAAGCGATTAAATTCTGTTTTGATATTTGCGCTAAAGATACAATAGTCGAAGGGGCAAGATTAGAAATATTAGAAATACCTGGGATAGCTAAATGTCGTCAATGTAGTACAATTTTTTCTATAGATAAACCTTTTGGAATTTGTCAATGTGGTAGTGTGCAATTAGATATAATAACTGGTGAAGAATTAAAAATTAAAGAAATTGAAGTGGAGGATTTATGTGTGTAACTTGTGGCTGTTCCGATGATAATCAAACGACAATTACAAATATGGAAAATGAACATCATCATACCCATACTTTACCAGATGGAACTGTAATAACTCATTCTCATCACCATGAAGAATCACCTCAAATTCACGCTAAAATACATAATACGACGATATCTTTAGAACAAGAAATTTTAGGTAAAAATAACTTATTAGCTGCCCAAAATCGCGGTTGGTTTAAAGGTCGAAATATTCTGGCTTTGAATTTAATGAGTTCTCCTGGTGCAGGAAAAACTACATTATTAACTCGCACTATTAATGATTTAAAAGATCATTTAACTATTAGCGTGATTGAAGGTGATCAAGAAACAACTAATGATGCAGAAAAGATTAAGGCAACTGGTTGTAAAGTGGTGCAAATTAACACGGGTACAGGCTGTCATTTAGACGCATCAATGATAGAAAGGGGTCTGCAAGAACTAAATCCACCTTTAAATTCTGTGGTGATGATTGAAAATGTCGGAAATTTGGTTTGTCCGGCTTTATTTGACTTGGGAGAATCTGCTAAGGTAGTAATTTTATCGGTGACGGAAGGGGAAGATAAACCAATTAAGTATCCTCATATTTTCCGCAATAGTGAAATTATGATTTTGACAAAAATTGATTTATTACCTTATATAAATTTTGATGTTCAACGTTGTCTTGAATATGCAAAACAGGTCAACCCAAAAATCCAAATTTTCCAAGTTTCTGCTAATACAGGGGAAGGGTTGGAAGGTTTATATAATTGGTTATCTCAACAGGTAAATAATTCATCAAATTTGATTTCTCTATAAATCAAAATGTTTTGGGTTGAATCTAATATTTTTTTACCATAGCGTGGCGTTAGCCATACCGTAGAGGCACAGAGAACACAGAGAGAATAAAAATAACTTTATTTATCCTGACTCAGAATGGGCAAGTTACGGAGGTTTATTCGATTTTTGTATTCATGAACTGGGTTGCCAACATGATCAGGAACAATGGGATCTTTACCAAGCGATGTGTAGCGAGTGTAGTTACTGGTTTTTACCAACTCCTCTCCTACACATTACATAATTTGCGATCGCCCAACAATACTATTACTTGATGATGATGATAAACTTCATGCAGATGGAGTGCCAGCAATTCAATTTAGTGATGGCTTTGGTCTATATGCTAGACATGGTGAAATTTCTTCAATTTGTTTTCCCTAAAGATTGAAGGCATAATCACAATTTTAGAGAGTCATTTGCTATAATTGTACTTAAGAATACTTATTTGAGGTAAGTTACGATGATTACAAAACAAATGATTCAAGAGAAACTAAAAAATTTAACAGAAGAACAACTTAATCAAGTTTATGGAATTATTGAACAGTTAAGTGATGCAGAAAATGCTATTAAAAAAACTAGTCTCATGTCCAAATTACGCAAAATTAAAATTGATGCTGCTGAAGATTTCTCTATTCAAGTTAGTGTTAGTTTAGGGAGAGATGTAAGTGAGGGATAAAATTTTTGTTGATACGTTGTTTATTGTAGCCTTAATAAACAAACGGGATCAATATCATCTAAAAGCTTTAGAATTAGCTCAACAATTTGAAAATTATCCTTTGATAACCACTGATGCAATTTTATTAGAAGTTGGTAATGCTTTATCGAGTAATTATAAAAGTGAAGCAGTCGAATTAATGGAAACTTTTTTAAATTCTGATGAAGTAGAAGTTATCCGGTTAAATTCTGAATTATTTGAAGAAGCATTAAATTTATATAAACAACATCAAGACAAGTCATGGGGGTTAGTTGATTGTGTTTCTTTTGTGGTCATGAAAAAAAATAAAATTACTCAAGCTTTAACTTTTGATAAGCATTTTATTCAAGCTGGATTTCAAGCATTAATGAGATAAGTAGGTATCGCATCATTACTACCCACTTTACTAAAATTAGCTTTATTTCTGAAAAATAGTTAATAATACAAACCCCAATAAATCATAATGACCTACACAAGTTAAACCAGCTTTATTACCCATTTCTTCTCTTTCTTTCTTGCTATAAAACTTAATTCCTGTAGGAGAATGGGGCGTAATTTGACATGGTGATGAGTTATTAAAAGTAATATCTACTAAATAAAACTTACCACCAGGAGAAAGTACCCTTGCTACCTCATTTAAAACCTGTTCTGGTTGGGGATAATGTAAGAAACTAATTGTATTAAATACCGCATCAAATTGTCCCTCAGTAAAAGGGAGATGTTCAGCGTTACCTTCCAGATAAATTAATCGGGGACGGTGGCGGTTATTTTGTCTAGCTATCCGCAACATTTGGGGAGACAAATCTAAACCTGTAGCGGTGATTTCTGGAAACTGAGTTGCTAATCTGTTTAATAAACGTCCAGTTCCACAACCTAAATCAAGTACATTTGCATTTGGTGATAATTCAACTTTTGTCAGTAATCTTTTGTGGATAGCTTGGTAAATAAAAGAAGGAAATGCCCAATCATAACTATTTGCCCAACGGTCAAATAATTCTTTTTTATTATTGACAAAGTTACTAATCATGGCTGCTATATTTTTGTATTTACTTTATTATAACAATAAAAAGATAGATCATATAGATCCCCGACTTCTCAAAGAAGTCGGGGATCTGATCGTAATTAAAATATAATTTAGGACTTACAACCAATCTCGATAAGCTGAAATTTCGTTTACTCCAATTTCAAAAGGTGATCCTTTACCAAAAGGAGGATAAACGCGGATTTTGGCATTTTTAGTAAATCTTTCCAGTCTATTTCCCAATTGGGGAATATTGCTGACTATGTGCCAATAAGCAACTATATCGGGACAGTCTACAATTAACATCAAAGTAGTCTTATCTGTAGTCATGTACCATTGACAATTAGATAGTAATACTTGAGTAATGCGATCGCACGCATAGAAAAAGCATCTACCTATAGCTTGTTCCAACTCCAAATGGAGAATACCATCCTCTTTTGTCACCTTAGTAGGAGGTAAATCATCGGGAGGAAGCAAAGAAAGTTTAGACATAATTCCGCACCTCTTGATTGTAGCGTTGCAAACTTTCTCGATTTTTTTGCAAAGAAAAAGATGAGGGTTTTAACGCTAGTGTGCTGAGATCTAATTCGTCCTGAAATTTCTTGATTTTGTCACGACAACCGTTAACATCACCGATAATTGAATTCTCAATCAAATAGTCTTCATCAAAACAAATATTTGTCCGATCAAATGCTGGTTGTTGAGGACTTTTCTGCATTACTTGAGTTGAGTTAGCTGTCATTTCTTTGCTGAAGTGGCGAATAAAAGGCAATGCTTCATTTACCGCTTCATCATGGGTTTTACCTACAAAAAAGAACCGGGCTAACAGAAACTTTTCAGCACCACTGGAATTAAATTCCCGATACTTATTGACTGTTTTCTTGAGTCTTTCTAGAGAAAAAGGTGGACCACCCATTAAACCAAAGGAATTTTCAGCAGCAAATTTAACTGCATCATCATCACCACTAGCAACATATATGGGAATTGGTTTTTGCAATGGTTGGGGATGAATGGTGAGATTTTCACATTGATAATATTCGCCATTAAATGATACATCAGTCTCATATAAAAGCTTTTGAATCAATGCTACTGACTCTAACATTCTGGTGCGAGATTCCTGGTTTGTCACACCAAAATGTTTATTTTGCTGCGGAAATGGACCACCTTTAGCTACCCCAAAAGCCAGCCTTCCACTACAAAGATTATCCAAAGTAGCAATATCTTCAGCCACGCGGATTGGCTGATGAAATGGTAATAATACAGCCGCAGTTCCTAGACGAATTTGTGAAGTTACACCTGCTAAATGTGCCAATAACAGCAGAATTGAAGGACTAAGATTGAACTCATTAAAATGATGTTCTGTTACCCAAGCCTCTTCAAAACCTAAATTTTCCGCCTCTTTTACCAATAAAACTTGCTCAAAAATAGTGCGTCTAGCATCTTGGTGATGATTTTCGTAATTGCAGAAAAGTCCTGTTTTCATTGTTGACCAAATATTAGATTAGGCTGCGACTAATTGCAACTCCAACCATAATCGAGGTTCAGACTGTTTTAACTTCGACATAGGGTCACGTAGCAATCGTTTAGCATTGAGAAAAACTACTTGAATTAACCCCATATTTTCGGCTAATTCTCTGAGGATTTCTTTTTTGGATTGAAGACAGGGCATTGTGTCTTCTCGACAATAAATTCCTATATATTGAAACCGTTTTGCAGGTCGTCCCCAAAAACAAGTAATAACTTTCACATGACAGCCTTTTAAGAGTTCGCCCACGGCTGGGTAATAGTCATTTACGACTCTAAGAAATTCTTGGGCTAGGATGTCTTCAGTAATCATCTGACTGATTCTTCTGTAGCTTCCATAACTCTATTTATTATAACATATAATTGTTATTTAAACCTGACAAAATAAAAATAAATAGATAAGATCCCTGACTTCTTTAAGAAGTCAGGGATCTAAAAATTTGCACTATCGAGAATTTCGTTCTGCTACTAAAACATCAGCAATAATATCTGGTAGACTTTTTAAATCGGTATATCCTTCTGAACCAGAAATTGGCGAAATAAAAGTATAGTTAGGATCACAAACTCCAGTGTCATAAACCTGCATAAACCATCTATCAGGTAATCCTTCTACACCCAATTCTACAATATACCAACTCTCACCCATTAAGCGAGAATTAATCACTGTAAACCAATCTCTATAATCATCAGCAATATTCCAATCTGCCAAAAGAAATTCTAATGATATTTTTCCGGCATCAGTTGAAGTCAATAGCATTCTTACTCCTGAGTGGCAACTTGATTAGAAACTTCAGGATATAAACCTAATTCTTTTGCTAATTGTTTAGCAACAAAAAATAGAAATTGCGCTCCATCTTGATTACCTTGATGAGCAAACATTGTGGCTACTTGTAACATTGCTTGCACTAATCCAGAATCAATTAATTCAGGTTGTGCTTCCAAAACCTCTGGTTCTTGACCATTAGGACATTGGAGAAGTTCATCAATTAAATTAAAATACTGTGTTTGGCGTTCGTCTGTCATGATAATTTAGTTTATGGTGAATGATTAATTTGCAAAATTACTGTTCGATGCTTTGTTGCCACATTCTTTCTAACATGGCAATGTGTTCTTTTAATACAGCAGCACGGTAGACAAGATATCTGTCATAAGCGATAATTCCCACACCAATACAAATTGGTGTTACCAAAAATAACCATTGCAAAATTGTGGCTAATTTATATTTTTTTGCAGCAATTTTTAGTTGATGTAGAAAATTATTGTTAGATAATTTGACCTTGACTAAAGGTGTCTGAGTATTGATAATTTTTGTTTGGGGAACTAATTGAGAAGATGCTATATCTATTTTCGACAATTCACAGGATAAATTCTGTGTTTTAACGAACTCTCTATGTTGTCCCCAAACTATAGCAAATACTACTACCCCTGGAGAAATTAATGCTAAAGTTACCAAACTTACGGTCAACACATTTAAAAGTTTGACTTTCATATTTTTCTCCATTACTAGGTATCAACTACCTAGAAAGAAAATTCCTATTAGTATGTTTATTTTTTGCACCTTTTTGTATTCAAAGTATGCTTATCATTATCTCCTCAAAAAACAAAATTCTGTCAATTTCGTATTGAGTAATACGGACAGGATTAAGATAATTTTTAAGAGATATAAGAGTTAAGAAGTCCCCCCTGATTCGTCAGACTTTCATCTTAGGAACTTCGGGGGGTAGAGGGGAATCTCTGCGTAAATCCTATATCGTTTATATCAGTTGCCCTTTTAGTGCCAACCTTAAGTGAGTTGAATTAATATTATTAAGATGATTACGACAATACTCACAGTCTATTATCCTGACTGTACAAGCATTTAAAAAAATATTTGGTGTAGGGGTGCTAGTATTTATTGAGTGGGGTACTAGCATTTTTGAGGGAGGGAACGGGGTATTTTGCACTCAAAGCCAAATTAAGTTAGGCTATTGGTTTGAGATATTTATTAAGGGAGATTTACAAGTACAAACTGTACTCAAATGACAGGATCTCATGACAGGACTAGACCTAAGATATCTTGAAGAACTCAAAAACAAAATTAAGATATTCTAACAAACGTACAATAGGATTATTTTCAAGAATAGGGAAGTTTTTCCCAGGGAAAAAGACAGAGATTATGGTAAAATGGCTATAGATGATATAAAAAGTTGATCAGATAAATATGTAACCCAAATAGATTAATATATAAATTTTAGGGTTAAATAAATGCGAATTGCTAAAGACGTAACAGAACTTATTGGGAAAACTCCATTAATTCAGTTGAATAAAATTCCCCAAGTCGAGGGAGTGGTAGCCAGGATAGTCGTCAAACTAGAAAGTATGAATCCTGCGGCTTCTGTAAAAGACAGAATTGGCGTAAGTATGATCCTTTCCGCTGAAGCTGAAGGTTTAATTTCACCGGAAAAAACCATTTTAGTTGAACCAACATCTGGCAATACAGGTATTGCTTTAGCAATGGTAGCAGCCGCTCGTGGCTACAAGTTAATTTTAACCATGCCGGAAACCATGAGCCAAGAAAGACGCGCTATGTTGCGGGCTTATGGTGCAAGTTTGGAATTAACACCAGGAACTCAGGGAATGCGCGGCGCAATTAACAAAGCCGAGGAAATAGTTGCGAATACTCCCAATGCTTTTATGTTGCAACAATTTGCTAATCCAGCTAACCCGAAAATCCACCGAGAAACCACCGCTGAGGAAATTTGGACAGATACTGACGGAGAAGTTGATATCTTAATTTCTGGTGTGGGAACTGGCGGCACAATTACTGGTATTGCTGAAGTTATTAAACAACGCAAACCGAGTTTTCAAGTTATTGCCGTCGAACCTAGCAACAGTCCTATTCTATCAGGTGGTAAACCCGGTTCTCACAAAATTCAAGGTATTGGTGCGGGATTTATTCCTGATGTTTTGCGTCAAGATCTAATTGATGAAATAATTCAAGTGAATGACGCAGCAGCAATGGAATATGGACGGAGATTAGCCAGAGAAGAAGGGTTATTATCAGGAATATCTTCTGGTGCGGCTTTAGCTGCCGCTATTGAAGTTGGTAAACGCCCAGAAAATGCTGGTAAATTAATAGTAATGATTCAACCTTCTTTTGGTGAACGCTATTTAAGCACCGCATTGTTTCAAGATTTGATGAGTTAAACATTTCGTAGGTTGGGTTGACGCAAGGAAACCCAACAAAATCTGACAGGGAGACAAAAACCGAAATACGTAACAAAAAGTAAAGTTGCCCAAAACCTTTTTTCTGTTCTCTGTTTCCTTGCCATAACGCGTAATTTAGCTCTAAATCTTTACCGTTTTCATGACTTTAAAAATATGGCTCAAGCACAAAGATTTGCCCGTTTTGATGTTAACACACTCAGGCAATTATTTAGAATGAAATAGCCCTGATATTTAGCCAGTTACAAAACCTCCTTAACTACTGCTGAAGAAGTCGCAAACTTTAATGGCAACGATACTATATAACGGTATCCTGATTCTACTGAACCTTGAATAGAAATTTGTCCATGATGTATTTCGGCTAAATGGCAACTTAACAAAAGTCCTAATTTTTCACGAGAAATATTAGCAGATAACTTTTCAGTTTTTTGGAATAAACCATTACTGAACATATCTGAGCAAAAATCGGGTAAATTTAGGTCACTTTCTGGCTGAACATAATCATTTGTATCCTCATCTACCGCATCCTGCATTTGCGAAGAAGTTAAGTAAAAACAAGAATTATAATTAGTAACACCATTTCCTAAATAAGGGTGAGATACCCACACAGTTAAATTTAGCGTATCTGCTTTATAGGCAACATGAATTCTGATTATACTACCCAGGGCATAAATTTGAATCACGCTGAAAATTAAATTGTACAAAATTTGTCGCACTTTATCCTTATCTAAAGATAAAAGGCGATTGCGCCCTGGTTCTATGGATAAACGAATATTTTGCTCACGACGGATAGCTAAGTCCTTTAAGGAATTAATAGCCTGTTGACAGAGCATTTCAATATCTACAGGAACTAAATTCAGCAGATGATAATTATTATTAGTTGGGTCTAATTCAGTAATTTGATTAACTAAAGAAAGTAAATACTTACCACTATGTTGAACAATTTCTAGATATTCTCTCTGCTTGGTTGTTAAAGGGCCATAAATTTCTCTTCCTAAGACACCTGCCATACCTAATATAGATGTTAATGGTGTGCGTAGCTCTTGAGTTAGCTGGTTTAACAGTTCTAATTTAATGCGTTGAGTGAAATCAAAGTTTGTTTCTACACTAGGAGGAACAATCTTCAAGTCAATTATTGGCTCTTCTAAAAGTGGAGATGGACGGTTAGACTGAGGATTCTGTGCTGCTGGAATGTTTTGTAATAATCGGTTGCGCTCAAATTCACTTATACTCCAACGCGCAATTATTTGTAAAAATTCAATATCACGGGGTGTAAAGTTATGAGGCTGACGATCCATAACTGCTAATGTACCTAAGCAGTTACCATTGGCATCAATTAAAGGCACTCCCAAATATGCACTGATGCCATAATTCTTTACTAAAATACTATCTTTAATCCCAGAATTTGTTTCTTTATTTACATCATCAATGATTAGCACTTGCGAAGTTTCTACTACCTGAGAACAAAATGACTCCTGACGTAAAAGTTGGCGTTTACGAGCTAAATCATTCATTAATCCTAACCGAGATAAGCCTACCGCTGATTTGAACCAATGAAATTTTTGATCAATAAATCCTAAAATAGCAATTTCCACTTCTAAAAAGTGAGCAGCAATTTGAGCAGCTTCTTCAAATACTGGAATCATTTCTGATTGTTGCAACCCCAGTTTCAATAATGCTTGTAGGCGTTGTTGTTCTTTTGTATTTAAGGAGTTTCCTTCATTTTGGGGAGTAAATAAGTTATTTTTTGAATTGACCATTGTGATTATTAGCCCGATAACTACTTGATAGGTGAATTTACATAACCCCTAGAGGTTATTTCATCCCTATTTTTAAGCATTCCCAAATTTTGACTACAATCAATAATGGAGGACAAAAATTAAACTGTGGATAAGGGTTTAGCAGTGCTAAACCCTTACAGATCTGGGGTTTTCGGGATTTTAAAAAAGTCCATGTCTCAACTGGTTTGAGTATAATAGAAATTATATACAAAAAATTACAACCCTTTCACAAGGATTGCATCAATATTTGTGAATGGATTTAATTAGGGTGGGGAAACCCCACCCCTACAGATATTAGCGTTTCACTAATTTCTTGGACATCTTGCGAAGACGAATAGATTCAGGTGTAACTTCCACCAATTCATCTTGAGCAATGTATTCCAAAGCTCGTTCTAAGTTCATATCTACGGGTGTTTGTAACTGAGTAAGTTCTTCACCACCAGATGAACGGTGGTTGGTTAACTGCTTGGTTTTACAAACGTTCAATTCCAAATCTTGAGGGCGATTATGTTCACCAATAATCATGCCTTTGTAAACTTTTGTGCCTTCACTGATAAAGAATACGCCTCTATCTTCACAGTTTTTCATGGCGTAGGATGTGGAAACACCTTCTTCAAAGGAGATGAGAACGCCTTTGTTACGGGCTTCAATATCACCGCAAAGGGGACGATAATCAAGGAAACTGTGGTTCATGATGCCTTCACCGCGAGTCATTCGCATGAATTCACCCCGGAAACCGATTAAACCACGAGCAGCAACGATAAACTCTAGTTGGGTGCGATCGCCTCCACCGGGCTGCATATCTTGCATTTCTGCTTTCCGTTGTCCTAAGCGTTCAATACAGCTACCAACTGCATCGGCGGGAACGTCTAATGCTAGAAGTTCAAAAGGTTCGCAAGGTTGACCGTTAACTGTGCGGTAAATTACTTGAGGTTGGGATACTTGGAACTCAAAACCTTCACGACGCATGGTTTCGATTAAGATACCCAGGTGTAATTCACCCCGACCAGAGACTAGGAATTTATCGGGAGAGTCGGTGTCTTCAACGCGCAAAGCTACGTTGGTTTCTAATTCGCGGTATAGGCGATCGCGGATTTGGCGAGATGTTACCAATTTACCTTCTTGACCAGCAAAAGGCGAATCATTCACCCAGAAGGTCATTTGTAAAGTTGGTTCATCTACCTTAATTAAGGGTAGAGCCAGAGGTTCATTAGGATCTGTAATAGTTTCACCAATATAAGCATCAGCAAAACCAGCTACAGCCACAATATAACCTGCGGTAGCCTCTTCCATTTCTATCCGTTTTAAACCTTCAAATCCCATCAACTTGGTAATTTTCCCCTTGACAATGCTGCCATCTTCTACTACCAAAGCAGCTTGTTGTCCAGCGCGGATAGTTCCATTATGGATTTTACCAATGACAATCCGGCCTAAATACTCAGAATAGTCTAGGGTGGTAACTTGCAATTGCAGCGGTTTGTTAGGATCTCCCACAGGTGCGGGAACGTGACGGAGAATAGCATTAAATAGAGGCTGCATATCTACCGATTCTGCTTCTAAGCTTTCTTTGGCAAAACCAGCCATACCAGAAGCAAATAGATATTTAAAGTCACACTGGTCTTCATCTGCACCTAATTCTAAGAACAGATCCAAGACCTTATCAACAGCAACGTGGGGGTCAGCTTGTCCCCGGTCAATTTTGTTAATAACAACGATAGGACGCAAACCTTTTTCCAAAGCCTTTTTAAGTACAAAGCGGGTTTGGGGCATTGGTCCTTCATTGGCATCAACAATCAGAATACAACCGTCCACCATGCCGAGTACCCGTTCTACTTCTCCGCCGAAGTCAGCGTGTCCAGGGGTATCAACAATATTAATCAGGGTGTCTTTGTAACGAACTGCTGTATTTTTAGAAAGAATTGTAATGCCTCGCTCCCTCTCCAAATCATTGGAGTCCATGACACAATCCGGAACGTCTTCGCCTTCGCGGAAAATGCCGGACTGTTTGAGGAGAGCGTCAACAAGGGTGGTTTTACCGTGGTCAACGTGGGCGATAATGGCGACGTTACGAATTGGGAGCGTCATAGAGGGTTTCGGTAAACTTTAAGGTTTTTAGATTAAGAAGCTAATTTTCGGTCGTTCTAACAGAAGTGGGGATGATTTGCCAAATCTGTAACGAACCTTTAATAATTCTACCCTAATTGTCACAAATATTGTTATTTTGATAATAAATATCAAGAGCATGATTTAGATTTGTCTAACTTTTTCCTGTAACCAGCGAGTCAAGTCTTCGCGCCCCAACCGACTGTCTGCCAACATCAGGATCATTTGTTCTTGCTCATCAACCGCAACAACGATTTCTAACCTGTTCAAAACGAGAAAAGTTTCCATTGCTGCATGACTAGTTCGCTTATTACCGTCAACTAAGGCATGATTTTTGATGAGAGAGAACCCCAACGCAGAAGCCTTATCAATTGTAGGATATAAATCTTGCCCTCCAAAAGTCATTTTGGGTTGAGCTATAGCTGATTCTAGTAAACCTAAATCACGTATACCCAAAGCTCCCCCGACTGGTTGATTACCTGACGGTGCAGATACAGAACTTCAACTAATGTGAGATAACGGATCATGCAAGACGACGGTACAATTCAGAATTTTTCTTAATTACATAATTTGCGGCTTGCTCAAAATCACTTTTTGGATAATTGAGCCAATCTTCTATAGTGGCACGTAATAATTCTTCAGGAGAAATCCCGTTTGCTTGTGCCATTACTTGCAGTTGTTGTAATTGTTCCTCTGGAATATGGATGGCAATTGCAGCCATAGTAGTTTTTGATAAAAGTTAGTATGTTTACTATTTTAGACTCATTAGGGGCTGAAATTAGCACTTACACTTAAAATTGTGCCAAAATGAACTTATAACTCTATAAGTTTACAGATTATGAGTTGGTTGTCAGGACAGCAATTACAAGATGGTAAATATACTATAGAAAAAGAATTAGGTGAAGGTGGTTTTGGAATCATTTATCGCGTTAGAGGGTGTTTGAAAAGTTTTGATGGGTAAAATTTTATGCTAATCGCCTCACC
>NZ_VIKX01000141.1:0-1575 GCF_009711935.1 Dolichospermum sp. UHCC 0259
TCTAGAAACTGTTTACCAGTGATTCCTAGTCCTATCGCTGGTAGTAGTTGTTTCCCCAATTGGGTTAACTCATTTTTTATTTCCACATACTTTGAGAAGTAGCGGGGTGACACTTTTCGCAAATTTACCAAGACGCTAAAACCATCTTTGTCTAGTGGTAATTCGCAAGCACTCATAAGTTTTTTAGTCTTGCTCCAATGAGAATCACTCACTCGTTTTCCTACCAATGTTTCATAGATAATTCGTGCCTGTTCCATAGTCCATAGCTGTAATTATGCGTTATCAAGTTTTTGCATATAATCGCTGCAAAGTAGCTGCATACCGCGTATAAGGTAGTCGCATCTTGCATTTATCAGGGTGCTACTCATGCAGCTAGATTAAATATGCAGTATCGTGTAGTCTTGACAAGTCTGTTAAATTAGCTGTTATCCTTCGCTCACAAGACTTACAAGGATGCAGTGCCTTTACATAACTCACCTCTACACTCCTATAATAGCACTATTTTTAATGCTGACAACATCTTATAAGATGACAATTGTATGATTCTCGATTATTATTTAATTCTAGTAGTAGAATTTAGGTAAAGTAACTTATGGAAAGTATGTCTAAAAGATTCACGGTAACGCTACCAGATGCAGTATTTAAAGACTTAGAAGATATAGCCAATAATGAAGGACGATCTACCGCTAATCTTGCGGCGTTTGTTATCGAATCTGGTATTCGTGAAATAAAAAAACAAAATCAAACTAAGCCCACAACATGAACTTACCCGATCCTTCGTGGGACTATTCCGAACTTTACCAACACTGCCAACTCGCCAAAGAAGCATTAGACAGAGCGATCGCTACCATGTCCAGTGCTGAACAGGCGAACGACACCACCGACGATGTTCTGATAGAATCACTAGAAGCTGTACAGGGTGAGGCTTTGAACGCTCTGGACTGTATTCCAAAGTGGCAAAAATACAGGAAATAGCTTGATATTAAACATTGTACTATCAAGCTATTTGCTACCGTTAACGACAGAATCAGGGATGCCGTCTTTTATAGCTTGACATTTAACAGCTATTATCAATCATCAAGTTACTAAATTGTTTAGTTGCTTGATGATTTGTTGTTTTCCGTTTGATAATTTGATAGCAATAATTATAGAAGTGGTCAAGCGTTTACTTGATTTTGACGGTTCTAGTCAGACTTACTACGGTTCAGAAGTTACTGCAAAAGTTTTTTAGGGATAGAAAATTTTATATACCTGTTACCCTGCCCCTTCGGTTTTAACTCCGGGGGGGGGTTTTGTTTACTGCGAAACTACAAAAGTTAAAAAGTGAATTGGTGAATTTTCACCTTACTGGAGTTTTCCACTATTCCAATTGAAACAACCGACTAGAACCGTGTTGAGAGGCTTTGCCGGGGGGTTAAAAGGTGCGGTTGCTGTGTTAGTCGGTTTAGTTGTCCGAGGGGGGTTAGGGGGGAACTGGGAAGCAAAGGTAGAAAGTTTTTATGATTCCTGGGTTTTTTGACTTTTGTAGTTTTGTAGTAACTTTCGTAGTAACTTTTGTAGTAACCTCAAAACCTT
>NZ_VIKX01000141.1:1715-9143 GCF_009711935.1 Dolichospermum sp. UHCC 0259
AAGGTTTTGAGGTTACTACAAAAGTTACTACGAAAGTTACTACAAAACTACAAAAGTCAAAAACCAGAATATAATAGGAATCACGTCAAATCCTTACACCATAAGGACTTAACCGCATACTTACGACTGATGTAACTTATGATGAGAAAAAATACAGTAATTTTTTTCGTGTGTACCGTTGCGCTGTTCTGATTAAGCGATCTACAATGTTTCCAAGATTAAAAAACGAGTAATTTTTTTTACTATGCCAAATAAAAATAATCCCAACCATAGGGATAATTTAATCCCACGATACGAAGACGATTTTCTATTTATGTCCTTAGACCGCAAACCTTTGACTGTTCGTTTACCTTCGGAGGTGCGGTCTTACTGTGTAGAAAAAGGTACAGTGTATTTACGTAACTTAATTAGTAAAGCTGTGTTGACGGATATAGCTAAGGAATCAGTACAGAGCGATCGCTCCCAAATTGCTGCTTAACTATAAAGGATTACGAACGGTTTAAAACCAATAAACCAGCAATTGTCAAGTTAAGAACAGTCAAAAAAAATACCCCTTCCTTCGCAAAAAGAAAAGGGGTTTCAAAAATAATTAATTTCAATAACACGATGATTACAACAAATACGTCTTTTGTCAACGCTGTTGGCACTTTAAACAGCGTAGCTGATAGAACATTGTTTAGAATTTCCTTCAATTCTAACATACAAACCGCCCAGGCTTATAATCTAACCGGATTAGACTGTAAAGAGGCAACTAACGCTACAGCACCTCACAACATCCATCAAAACTGGAAAATCAAAAAAGATGTTTGCATAGATGACTTAATTAAGTTGGTAGCGAAGGGGTACGCGATTAGACCCGGCATAACTACATCAGGTCAAAACACCAAAGACGCTATAGAAGTTTTGACTTGCATAGCTTTGGATTTTGACAATAAAGACGGTAAAAAATGGACTACAGCCCAAACTCAAAACGACGATTTTATTAAGCGTTGCGCTGCATTTTTCTACTATACCCCAAGCTACGATTCTTTAGATCCAAAGCTACGGAATAAGCACCGTGTAGTTTTTGTTTTTAGTCGTGAGGTTACACCTCCAGAATATGAACTATTAGCGAACTGGTTAAAGTCTAAATATCCCGGTTGTGACCCGTCCATCTATTCATTCAATGACTTCATTTATGGTGGTAAGGGTAGGGATTACGTTTACAAAATTGGCGAACAGTTCCTACCTGTTGATGATATATTACCCGAAGCTAAACAGTATGCAGATAACCAAAAAACATTAGAGAAACAGAGAAAAAATACCGCAACTAAAAAGACAAACCAACCTACTAAGGAATCAAACACAAATCCTGATGATTCCATTACTACGAAGGTTTCAAAATACTTGCATGATGAGTTGTTTATCAACAGATTAGATGGCGATATTGCCTCTTTGTATTGCCTCTATGAGCATCAATTCCAGTTACCAAAAGACGTTAATAGTAACAACGTTTTATACAAAGCTTTCGGTTACAATCCGTTCTCAGAAACTAACAATAGTGGTTCCTCTTTTGTTGTTTTTCATTATGAAAATGGACTCTTGCCACGTTTTGAGGATTCTAGCAAAAGTTTAGAAGATGTCAATCTCCAAACCGGAGAAATTAAAAGTAACGGTACTTTCTTTACCTACTGGTTTCAGGTTCAGCTACAACAAGATCCAAATTACTGTAATGGTATTTTCAACCTGAAAACAATTGCTGATGATATTTGTGATCATTTTAAGGTTGCAAGGTATAAATTCAATGAAAAAAAATCTGAAAAGGATTTACGTAATTGGATTGCTGACATTTTGGACACTTGCACAAATCCCACTGAGTTAATTCTGAAGAAAAAAGAAGTCAGGATAGCGCAAGGCTTGACACCTCAAGAGGTGGATCGACTATTCGATGCTGTTGAAAACGAACTTAACAAAGAAGCATCAAAAGATGCTGTATTTAGTGAGTTCGTTTCCTTAGTTAACACACCCAAAGACCTCGATACAAGCGACTTTATCCCCCCTGATATTGCACAATCATTCAAACAGTTGTCCAAACAGATGGGAGTGCCTGAAATGGCTTTTCTGACTGCGCTGTTACCCTGTGTCAGTTCCCTGGTAAGGGGTGATTTAAAGGTAAAGGTTCGGAACGGTTGGGTTGAGTCTTTGCACATTTGGAGCGCGTTAAATGCCCGAAGCGGAAGCAAAAAAACTTCGGTAATCAAAACTTGTTTAGCACCTATTAAACAGTTAGAAGCAATAGAACAAACCCGCTACAAAGCAGCTTTGAAAGAATACCAAAAAATCAAGGATAACCCGGAATTAGAAGCACCGACAAAACGGGATTATTACTTCTCTAAAGTCACTATGGAACGGGTTATTAATGCCATAGGAAACCAGCCTTATCCAGTTCTAATTTACCGTGATGAGTTAGTCGGTTTTTTCAATGCTTTTGGACAGTACAAAGGTGGTAAAGGTGACGATTTAGAAACATTTATCGAACTTTACGACGGTTCGGGGGCAAAAGCTGACACCCTGTCAAGCGGTAGCGTTTTTATCACAAGTAATGGACTATCCATCATTGGGGGAACTCAAGGCGATGTTCTAGCAGGATTACTCAAGAAACTTAATGACCCTCAAGGTCTTTGGGCTAGGCATAACATTTTCAGTTATACCGCTGTTCCTGTTCCCCCCAGTGACCATGAAGATGACTATTTGATTAACGATCAACTAACTAAACTCTACGAAGGAATCATTGATTTCAATTCAATAGCATCTGGTTTATTTTTATCCAAAGATGCAACAAAAGTATTTGAGAAATACCGCTACCAGAACGAAATTCTAACCCTCAACGAGAACCTACCGGGGTTGATTACTGCGTTGGCTAAAATACCCGGCAAGGTTATTAGAATCGCAGGAATTATGCACATTATCAAATCTGCATCTACCCATGTTTACGATCTAGAAATTGACGCAGATACACTTAACAAAGCTATTAAATTATGTGATTTTTATCACTCACATATCAAACTGATTTACGCCCAAAACGGATCTAGTTCCACAGAACTAGCACCGGAATTGGTTAGATTATTCGATTGGATGAAAAGACAACCCGATAAAACCGCATCTTTACGAGATATTCAACTCTACTGTTTGCAGCGCAAAAATAGCAGCGATATCAATGATATTTGTCAACAGTTAGTTTCTCAAGGTAGGGGTGAAATTCAAACCATAACAGGCAAGGGACGACCTTCCAAAAGTTTTAAATTGTTCGATTAACCCCCCCTAACTAAAAATATTGCAGATATAAAAATATATCTGCAATACAGAATTAAACCGTTCGTAATTTAAAAACCCAATTAACTAACCAACTAACTAACCAGGAATCATATCATGAAATTAGAATCCCCTGCATACCCTGTACAGCTTCAAATGTTGCTTGTTTCGCGTCTCATTATCATGTTAAAAAATAAAGCCCTGTTATCCTCTCCAGACACAAGAGAAGCGCAATTAAAAGCACTAAATGAATTAGAGTTAAGACTTTCACAACCGACTCAAACACCCAAGTCCGTAGGACAAATTAACCAGATGTTTTCTTGGGTTGTGAGTTTCCCTGAAATAAAAGCTGTTCTTAATCCAAACGGTAAAATACAGCTTGTTTTTGATTATAGCTGTTTATATAATATGCTGTAATATCTAAGCGTATTTGCACTATAAAAAACACCCCTAAACCGTTCGTAGCAGTTTAGGGGTGTTTTTGTATTTGGGGATAAGTTTTAGCGATCGCTCCCAATCACAGAATTGGTTAAGCTGCTTTAGGGTAGAGTCTGCTTAAAATTCTCCCTACAGTTGTACTACTCCATTGCTTACCTTGCTTGCTTAAAATGCCTTGCTTATTAAGGTGTTCAGCTATTTGGCGTTGTGATTTACCTGATTTGTGATGTTTCCTAATGATCTCGATTGTTTCCTGTTCCTTGTCATCAGTTACCAATTGTCCATCTGCTGACTGTTCACCAAACTTCGGACTACCGTAGGCATAACCACCTTCGGCACTTTTAGCTTTTCTGCCACCTTGCATCCTATTTGTAATTGTATCGCGTTCTAATGCGGCTGTAGCAGCCATTACGGTCAAAATCATCTTTCCGGTTGGGGTGCTGGTATCTACTTGTAAATCTAATAATACAAGTGCTTTGTTATCAGGTTGCAATACATCCTCTACCAGTGCTAAAACGTCACGGGTATTTCTGGCTATTCTATCGAGTTTAAGCGCGATAATACCATCAGCATTATTTTTAACATCTTCTAAAGCTAGGTTAAATTGTTCTCTATCTTTTGTATTTTTACCACTACCGACTTCAATATACAAGTTTATTAACTCATGTCCGAAAGCATCACAGTACGCTTTAATTCTTCTTTCTTGATCTGCAAGTGAGGTGTTATCCTCTTGGTTTTTGGTGCTTACTCTGACATAACCTACTAATTTCATAACCTTTAATTCCTGTAATCTTTATTGGGTAACTGTTTGACTGTGATTTTATTATAACTCTATTAAAATAGATGTGTCAAGTAAATTGCTAGGATTATTACTGTATATAGTTTATAGGTTATTTTAGGTTATAAAATACAGGATTATAGTACAGAAATATTATTAATGTATTTAAACGAATAGATTAAAAATAATCCCCACCTAAGCAGATGGGGATTGTGGGGATTATTCTATTTAAGCGTGCCTCAAGTTACGGCGGTTTACCATGACTTGCAAAATACGATCAATAATTCTCATTGCATCTGGAGACAAGCCCCGGCATAACCTGATTAGTTCCTGACTATCATTATTCTCGATTGCTTCGGCAATAGCTTGACTGTTATCCCAACCTCCCATAATCCGATAATGTGCTGCGAGTTGGGCTGCGGCTGCTGATGTTGCGGGTGTTATCATAATGGTTATATTCCTTTGGGGATAAAGCAGCCGTTTACTTACTAGGTCGAGCGGCTGCTTTTGATTTGTCTATACATAATATATAAGTTATCCATACAATCTGTCAATACAATTATCATAAATATTGTCATGACAATTTGACTAAAATCATTACAAATATCTATACAGTGATGTATTGACAAACTGTATTGATAGCTACTATAATCAATACAACAATCAATACAGAATATATACAGCTATGAGTGCCGATAAGTTAGCAAGTTTTAGAGTTGATAGTCAGCTTTGGGAACAGTTCCAAGGCTACGCTAAAAGTCAAAACAGTACCGCTACCGCTTTACTGATTAGCTATATTAAGTCCGTTGTCAATACTGGCAATGTCATTACATCCAATCCAGTTGTCAATACATCGAGTGAGGTTAATAACCCTAGTTTGTCAATACAGGATATAGACAACCGTATAGACAACAAGATTAAATCATCTATACAAGGTATAGATACACTATCTATACAAGATATATACAATTGTATTGATGATTCCTTGGAAGGGGGAAAGATTAAAGAAGCGATCTCTACTTCCTACGCTGGTATGATGGGGAATTTTAATGGACTACTTGAGGAGCTACAAGATATAAAATCCCAGTTACAGGAATTACAAATTCCCCCCGCTGCTGCTGCTGCTGCTAATGACAAATTAACAATTCCCAATAACACAATCGAAAACATCAGAACTACTTTAAAAAGAAAAAATAAAACTGTATCGGCTGAACAGATCCGCGCAGCCTTCAAAGATGCGGGCTGGGATGGAGACAACTATCAAGAAATAAGGAAGGCTGTCATTGATTCTTTGTCAGGCGGTGAACAATCATGACAATGACACAAAAGTTTGTCACTGATTATGGCACTTTGTCAGTTGTGAACCGTAAAGGATATTTTTATGCCTGTCGCACAGTAAACACCCGTAAAAGACAAATCTATCTTGGTAAATGTATTCCTGATTCCTACACCCTGAATGAGATAGCAAAGGATATTTTTAGCAACGATAAGGAATATTGGCTAAAACACACTAAACAAATCCGTGCCAGTGACAAAGATACAAATAATTCTCTATCCCTAAAAGATGACCTGAACAGAATAGCAGCATTAGCTAAGGCGCGGGGCGAGGATCTAATATGTCAGGAGTTGAGGAATCTAATTAAAAATTTAAGCTGATGACCTTGCAAGGATAGAAAATTTTATATCCTTGCAGCCCGCCCCTAAAAAAACACCCCTCGACTAATTTAGTTAGGGGTGTTTCATTATTTATTCCTCAAAGTTTATAGGTTTCCCGTTGAAGTGATCATGAATCTTTGCGGGGTGTAACCAACTTGGCAGGGTCTTCTCGATGTCCTCAAGGTTATTACCATTAACATCTACTAAACCATATTTTATACATATCCTTGGTAGGGGTGTTTCACCATTAGCTGAGAACTTTTGAATTAGAATCATGCCCGCCTTCCTGGTATCCTTAGTGCCTTCAGCAAAACTAGAATTAGTATCATTATGCGTGATACCTAATAAATAACATTTAGCTTTTCTCGTGTCAGTTAAACTTAGCTTAAAAAAACTATCTGCTATATCCCCCACTAGACCCCTCAAATTAGTAAATTCATCTACGATTATCTGCACTTTGTCATCTGGTTTAGCTTTTATTCTGTTGCCCCAGAATATTATTGATTGCTGCATTGAATGAATAATATCATCCTCAGTTTCCGCGATGTTCTCAGGCTTTAAAAACCTCCATACTTCAGAATTATCTCCGGTGGCGTGGCGGTCAATCAAATAATGGATATTAGCATCTAAGCAATATTTTCTAATGAGTGCGATCGCCGATGCTGTATACGTCTTTCCACTCCCCTGATTCCCTATAAGCCATAAGGGTTTGAGGGAATTAATGATAGTCCATAACCAGCCGTCCTCGTGCTGTTTTAGAGCCTCTATTAAAGAAGTTTTTAGCTGTTCATTGGGCGTTGGTTTAGTATCCTGGACTGGTTTATTTAGCTTGTCAATTTTGCGCTGTACCTCCAAAGTCTCAAGGTTATTTTTAGCGGTTTCTTTGTCCAGTTCTGATAACTGCAATTGGTGTCCTTTTAGGGATAGTTGCCCCTGAAGCTGTCCATTGAGGTGGTCAAGCTGTATTTCTCCCTCACTTTTCATGGCTGCGATAGTTTCGCCAGTTTGACGGGCGATAGCTTGACGGGTAATTTCCGCCTGATTACTTTTGGAGAACCCAAACAAGTCGAGGTGTGATTGTTCAATAATGTCAGATTCAAGTGCCTTAATTTTTAGTAGTTTGAATTGACCATGTATACTTTTCTCTTGATAGTCAGTTAAGGCTTTGCTCACGCCATAAGCACCTATTAGAAATAAAGAACTAAACAAGCCATAGGATACCGCTCCGGGGTCTTCAGGCGGTAAAAGTTTAACTACTTTGATAT
>NZ_VIKX01000141.1:9234-11228 GCF_009711935.1 Dolichospermum sp. UHCC 0259
CCTACTTCTACCTACCCTATAAACTCTCGAAAGTGGGGGGAGAGTGAAAAACTACTTAATTGGTAGTTAAATTTTTCAATTTCTTGCATTATCTACCTCCAAAAAATCTATACAAATTCTCCCCAATTCCCGACTGTTTTAACCAGTTGAGCAAGTCATTTATGCTGTGAACATAATCAATAAAACCAGTGATTAAGTAGTTAATAAAAATTACAGTTGCTAAACTGCTAATAAACAAGCTAAACCAGCTTTGATTATTCCTGAATCTCATTTTTATTCTCCTGATTATTGTTAAATGAAAACTTTTTAAACATTGTTAATAATGCTAAACCAGATAATGCTATTAACAAAGTCATTCCCATATCTGGTAGTTGGAAACTTAACCCTTCGTTGCTACGAATTTCTTGATAAGTTTGATTTATTTGGGAGTAGGTATTGGTAATTTCTTTAGATATTTTACCTGTTCCATTAAGGGTTGTGGTAATACCAATTCCCAATTTTACTATGCCTACAAGCGGCTTTTGACCTAGCGAAAATTCCCATGATTCAGATGATATTGAAAAGTTAAAACTGTCGCCAAAATCAATTAATCCGGGGAGGCAGGATACACAAAATGAAGCTAGTTGAATAATACTTAATGTCACCTGCAGTTGAAACAGCAACCACGATAAACTACAAGAGGAGAATTGACACGCGATAAACAACAAACCTGAATCTATACGCTTCCTGCGCTCTATGTCAGCATAGATTTTATTTTCTATATGGGTAAGATATCTAATAGTTTCTCCGGGTAACTGAGACTCATTATCTTCTTGATCAATATCATCAAAAGTGGGAGGGATAGGTGCTAACATAGTAATAAGTGATAGTTTGACCTGATGCTATCCCCCCGGTAATTCACAGTTGCCAGGGGGATTAATTTTAGAAACCTAATGCGCCCATAAACTCCTGAAACTTGCCTTTAATTCCCCTGTAATTTTTCTCAGGAATCAGGTCGTATCGAGCGTTCTCACCCTTATTTAAGGCTTCGTTCATTGTCTTTTGCTGATATTGTTCGTCTGCAGCAACTTGTTTTATTTCGGGACGATTTGATTGTTCTAAAATCGCTACCTGCTGATCAACTCCTACCAAGTGAGCATCAATATATCCCTTAATTTGGGTGTAGTTTACTTGATACTTATGGCGGGTATTTTCGGTATTCTTACCAAGTACAAATTCCTGAGCTAATTCTTGTCTTTGGTGGACAAACTTCTGTTGACCTAACATGACTTGTGAGCCAGCTTTATCAATAGCGATCGCACTCTTACCAGCTTGCAGTAGAATGTCCGCCGTTGCCTTATTGTAAGCCTCGCTACCATTAATAATCTCGATGTAAGCTTGCGCCAACTTAGGAGCTAATTCTTGGGATAACCTACCTTGTCTAGCAAGTTCTCCTATCTTTTGGGCTGCTGCTACATCGCCACCGATAGCGCGGTCAAAATCGGCAAGTGATACTCCGAATTTGCGGTCTAATGTAGTAGCAAGTACCTTACCTTTGGGAAGGATATGGTTTCGCAGTCGGGGTGTTTTCGCTGGTTTGATTTGGTTCATTTTGGTAATTCCAGATAATAGTTCGGATCGGTAAAATAACGATGTTCTGGTTTAGTTATGCTGCTACTGAATCTAACTTTATCAACAGCAAATAACCCAGCGATTAAGATTAATCCTATTAAAAAATATTGAGGATTAATCTTGATTTTGAATTGCCTACGATGCCTTGAGCGCGGGGATATCAAAGGCTGAAAGGCATTGCTTGACGCTACTTTTAAACTGTTTATTCGACTCCTGGATATCGTTGTTAATGCTTCTTAGTCCATCAGATAGTAGTTGAGAATTTTCGCTATTTTTAGCCCCGACTACCTCTCTAACTTCATAAATCAGTTCATTAATCTTTGACTGATTAATCATAGATTTATGGTTAATAAAAGCCATAATTGCTGCTTTGATTGAATCAA
>NZ_VIKX01000142.1 GCF_009711935.1 Dolichospermum sp. UHCC 0259
TAATTCCTAAATTTGCTTTAGTATCTGCGGAATGTGGGTTAATAAATCCTGTTTTTTGATATTTATCAATTAATTTCATGTTCTTACTCCTTAGTTTACTTATTAGTGAAAATATAGCGAGTATTCACTTGAGTGAGATACAATCAGCAAATCGTAAAATCTGTAATTTCCCCGCCCTCAATTGTATTGCGTCCGAAAGATAACTTATCTCCTAAATCAGAATGGGTATTTCCTCGGCTGTAATAAGCATAGGCAAAGTAAGGATTAATTTTTACCAACCTTGCATTTCCACCAACTCCATACACAAATCATTAATTTGCTCCAAATCTGGACGATGTGGTAAACTAGATTGCTCATAAAAAACATCCATTTGGGCAACCAAATCTTCCGCCATTTTCATCAACTCATCATAACTATAATCACCTCGTAAAATAGCCCTTAAATCATCAATATCACCAGCTAAATTTCTATCTACAATTAATTCTCCTGTCCGCAAAATTTCTAACCCACTGCGTAACAATCGAATACAGTGCATTCCATGTTTTAAATCATAACCTGATTTCTTTTCCATTTCGGCTCTAGCCGGATTTCTATTTTCCTGCCAAGATACATAAGCCTTCCATTCTCGCAACGCAATTTGATAGCTTTGACTTTTTTGTAAAAGCCGAATAAAATCTTTACGCCCATAAGTTAAATTTTGGGTATATGCTAAAGTTTCATCAGCTAAAGTGTACTGTTTCAAAACACCTTTAAAATCAATATCCGCAGTCAGTAATTTATATAACTGTTCTGATTCTTCCAAAAATTCAATTTTTCCCCTAATTAAAAGATAAAGATATTCCAAAAAAGCATTTAATTCATCTTTGCTTAAAGGAACTTCATCCATAATATCAAAATCAGCAGGAAGAGGTTTCTTCGTAGGTGGATTTAATAACCATTTACGATGAGTTTCCATCTTCTTGATTTGAGCAAAAGCATAACCAGAATAAGTGTGTTTTACTTTTTTACTCAAAAATAAATGACGGTGATTAATTAAATGTTGTCCGACATTTGTTAAAAAAGGATAATTTGTTAACCACAGCAATTCCAAAACATTGGGATTTGCACCAGCCAATAAATGAATAACCTTTCTTAATTCATAGATAACCGTATCTTCATTACCATCTATAAACGGAAATATCCCTGGTTCATCCCAACCCGAATCCTTTTGCTCAATACTATCAAAGCCTAAATAATAGCGTTTAGTAGCAATAAATACGCCACGATAATCATAATCTGATTCAGGACGATTTAAACCATAACCATGACTACCAGCTAAACCCACAAAAATAGCTCTTTGTTCAACTTCTATTCTTTTCATCTTTATCTAATAAAAATTAACCTTTTATTCTCAGCATGAACCCAAGCCGATTTTATTCCCCACTCCTGCTGTATATAAAATCATTTGACAGCGCTCGCCAAAATTCCCAAAATCTTATTGACATCATTTAAGAAATACTCAGCTAAATCAACCTGCACTCTTGCACCCGACAATTTTAAAAACTTCCAAATTTCTCCTGTAGTTACCACCCCATAAATTTCCGTATCTTCATTTCCTTCTCTTTGATTAAATAAAGTAGCTGCATACATTTCGGCTATACATTGACCTAAACCACCTTTAATATTTTCTTTCTTTGCTTCCACAATTACAATCACAGGGGTATTGATCAATAAAAACTCAGAAGAAAGACTAATCAGAAAATCACAATTTCCACTTAAACCCTGACTGGGTTCAATATTAAATTCTACCCCAGAAAACAAACTAATTTGATTAAAGAATTTTTTAGTAAGTTCTAATAAAATTGGTGCAATAATCATCTCTGATCGAGATTTTTCTGTATTACTAGCCAAAGCAAAAGGCACATTATAAGCTAAAGTTTCCTGTAAATATTCGCTAACTGGTAATGGTGCAACTTCGGGAAAGATATTTTCTCTAGTAGAAATATTGAGATTCAATGTTTTTTTGACGGTTTCTAACGTAAAATCACTGTAAGGCATATTTTTATTAAAAAACCTATAGCTAAGTTAAGAAAATCAAAACTGTGAGCAATCATTCCCAGTCAAAAGATCAACAGCGTCTTTCTATAGCCCTAGTGGTCGGTAATTCCCGTCTCCATTGGGCATTATTCATAGATAAAACCCTATACTCAACTGGGGACACATTTCATCTACCTGCATCTATTATCCAACAATTAGCTCAAGATCCAACCTTAAATAATTGGCTGACCGCAATTTCACTACCTACTAATCTTCCCATTATCCCAGAGTATCCCATTCCCCTAATTCTCGCTTCCGTCGTCCCCAGTCAAACCTCACTGTGGCAAATTTACCCCCATCTTCATATCATTACCTTAGAAGATGTACCATTAGAGGGAATCTATTCCACACTAGGGATTGACAGAGCTTTAGCTGTATGGGGTGCAGGGATAACTTGGGGATTTCCCGTCTTAGTAATTGATGCGGGTACAGCATTGACTCTTACAGGTGCAGATAATCATCAATCTTTAGTGGGTGGGGCAATTTTACCAGGATTAGGTTTACAATTTGCCAGTTTAGGACAAAACACCGGACAATTACCATTATTAGAAACTGGTTTAATGACAACTTTACCATCACGTTTTGCCACGAATACATCAGCAGCAATTCAAAGTGGAGTAATTTACACTTTATTGAGTGGGATAAAGGATTTTATTGAGGCTTGGTGGCAATTATTTCCTAACGGTCAACTTGTGATGACTGGTGGTGATAGTAATTTATTGAAAACCTATCTTGATCAACAATTTTCAGATATATCAGACCGATTAATTGTAGATAATCATTTGATATTTCAGGGAATTGGCAATATAGTAATTACATAACTTACTATTTAGGCAACCGTGAAGAATTATGAACACCAACTTGGCTCAAAAATATGCCAAATATAACCACGCTACCACCAATGTATTGAGCTAGAGTAGGGACTTCACCAAGTACCAAATAAGCTGACAGAATGCTCACAACTGGTGTAAAAGAGCCAGCTAAAGAAGCCTCTGAAACAGTAGTAGCTCTTAATCCCTTCAGGGAAAATAACTGACCCAGGACGACAATTATAGCCCCATAAACAAGCATCCACTTCCATAAAAAAGGCGAAAATACATCCATAAAATGATTTTTGCCATAGAGAATTAAAGCAATAAAGAAAAATATAACAGTTCCTAAAGCAGTCCGAAAAATACTGAAAATTCCTATGGGAATATGAGAAAGCGATTTTTTAATAATAATTGTGGAAACGCCTGAAATAACCGCTGACATTGCGACTAATATTTCTCCCAAACCAACTTCTGCGCCTTCCATATTGATCATTTTCATTTCTGGTGTTTGTAAGACAACAGTTAAAATAACACCAATCAAAGCAGTAAAAGCCCCCATAATTTGCCAACGGTTTACTTGTTCCTGTAGTAGCCAAATAGATAAAAATATAGTTAATGGTAATTGCAAGCGTCCTATCAAAATAATATTATTAACTCCTGTGATTGCTAATGCCTGAAAAACCAAGCCTGGAACAACAGCACCTGCTAACACGGCTACTATTGTCAGTGCAATCCAATCTTTCTTTGATATTTTTTGCAAAGTGGTTTTATTCCATTCTTTTCCATATATTAATGATAAAACCCACATTCAGCAGGTAATTTAAGACAAAAAATAATATCGGTGACAAGATGGACTAAAGAACTGTAAAATCAGTTTTTGTCTATCTGTGAGTTGAATCGAAGATTTAATACCATCCACAAATACTAAATGAACTGACTGGAAACATTGAAGAATCCATCTTAAAGTAGGTCGAGCAGTGGGTTGACCTTTTTGATTAGGGAGGTGAGAATTAGTAAGTTTTAAGGATTGTCTGAGTTGACGTTGCCCTAAGCTATAAACCATGAGAGCTAATGTCATAATCATTGCCAGTGCCATGATTCGTTTAGTGTTTTTCAGAAAAACTCGTGAAGCGAAAAATAGAGGATCTTTGATAAAGCGAAATCCCCTTTCCGTAGTTTGTTGTTCCTTATATTCTTGTAAAATCATATCATTAGTCCACTTTTTTTCATCTAACAAATTAGTGGCTAAAATAAAACGCCCCGCTTGATTACGATGGGTGTTAATAACGATTTCATCCTCTGCTAAATTTGCTTGAATATGATAAGTATAGTAACTAACTTCATCTCCTAGTTTAGGTTTTCCTCGACGTTGATAATGGGGTTTAGCTAAAATTATTATTTCATCTAATAAATGATAATTGAGGGTTTTCTCAAAATCTTTTGCGGCAATTAACGCATCCGCTTCACAAGCAAACTCTTTATTCTGTAAGCTTTTTAGACTTTTTATTTTTAATGTTAAGGACTGCTCAATTCGCTTTGATAAACTTTTTAATTCGGCATCTCGACGTAATTCACTTTCTACTATAATCCACCTTTGTTTTACCCCTGCATATTCATTACAAACAGCACAAACACTATGTTTTTCATACAAATTACTTTTGATAAATTGTTCTGGCAATAAAATTTGAGTTAATTCTTGGGCTGCTTTGATGGTTAATGGTACTCGGCTAATCCAATTTATGCTCTCACTGCACTGTTTTAGGTTTTTCTCAGTATAAAAAGCCGCGTCCATTACATATATTTCCGGTTGTTCTCCAAGCCATTGAGACTGAAATTCTTGAATCATTTTGGGAAAAGCATTTTGGTCTAATTCATTCCCATCTCCGACTTGCATAAATAATGGAATTCCTTCTTCTCCCGTCGTTAACAAACTTAATGTAAATTGTTTTAGGTCTGGTCTATGGTCACGGGAGTAACCATGATTAATGTTTATTGCTACTGGTTCTAATTCTTCTTCTAATGAGAGTATATCTTCCGCAGAACTTTGTTCTCCTTCAACTGATTTCAGATATTTTCCATGAACTGATAAACTCGTACCATCAATATGAGCATTTGATATTTTAATTCCAAAACATTTTGCCATTGCACAGGCTATTTTTAAGAATAAGAGGCTAACACCATATTCGTATAATTGATCTAATACTCGTCCTAATCTACTATCGTTGAGATGTTCAGCTTCTACTCCCACACCTATTAGATGTTCTGTGGCTTTCCCTATGAAAAATTGACTAAATAAGTATAATGGCGCGGTTATAAACCCCATACAGTTGATTATCATCGCTTTAACTACAAGTCCAGCGCTAACTTTCTCTTGTGCATGAGTCCCTATTTCTTGATCTATTATCTTCACAATTCCTATTTCATCTATAATTCCAGCGATTATCCCTAAATGGTCAATGTCTTTAACGTCTACTTGTAGTTCTGTTTTCACTTCCTTCTTCCTTCAGTCCACTTAGATTAAAATACCTTTTTTCTGGTTTTACCTGCTGAATGTGGGGTTCAACCGTAGGAAAAAATTTTGAGATTTTACCCAAATATACCACACCAAAATCACGCTTGAAAAGCATTTCTCTGAATGCATCTTGGGCAATTGGTACACTTCAAGTTAAATACGAAAATTTATCTTCTACTCCTAGCGAAACTTATAATTCAGAAAGATTTGGTAGTGGTGGCGGTGATATAGTGACATTCTCTATAGAACCAGGAAATTATCTAACTAAGATCAATGCAGCATGGGGAAGACAAGCACCAGACCATCCCAAAGAAGAAATTATTACTATCCAATTTGAAACTAAAAATGGCGTTAAATCCCAAGTTTTTGGTGGCGCAAGTGGAAAAGCAGAAGTAGAATCTTTTGTGTTAGAAGCACCTAAAGGGCAAGAAATTATTGGTTTTTTTGGTGATCATGGTGGTCGTCAGGATTTATTCTTGCGCTTGGGAATTTATTGTCAACCTATTACAGCCCAAACGACATTGGAATTAGCTCAACCAGAGACATCAAAAAATCTCCAATCAGTTTTACAGAAGGCTAAACCTCAAGAACTTAAACAGAAATTGTTGACTACTGGTTTAGCAGACTATGGTTTTTGGTCACAAGAAATGGCTAAACAAAAAGCCCAACAAACTGAACCTGATAAACCTTTCCGTCGTGGTCGGATTTGGTGTTAATCTTCAGATCCCCGACTTCTTAAAGAAGTCGGGGATCTAGTTTTTTAAACTAAAGAGTACCAAAACCTTTTTTCTTTTTCTCTTTCTTTTTCTTGGCTGGTGGTGCGCCACCGGGATAGCCACGCCAGCCGGCTGAGGGGCGATTTCCTCCTGCGGCTAAAGGATTACCACCACCAAACATTCCTGGCATTCCTGGTATACCACCTTGTCCCATTTGCTGCATGAGCGATCGCATTTTCTGGAAGTCTGCCACCAATTTACTCACATCCGCTTCTCTGTAACCAGAACCAGAAGCTATGCGGCGACGGCGACTGGGAGAACTCGATAATAAATCTGGATCACGGCGTTCTTTGCCCGTCATGGAATTGATCATGGCTTCACAGCGTTTTAGCTGGGTTTCTCCCTGCTTTAACTGGTCATCGGAAAGCTTGTTCATGCCCGGAATCATCTTCATAATTCCGCCCAAAGAACCCATGTTTTTCAACAACCGCATTTGCTTGAGAAAGTCAGTAAAATCAAATTTTGCTGACAGGATTTTCTCCTGCATTTGCTCCGCATCTGCCAAATCTATCTCTTCTTGGGCTTTTTCAACTAAGGTGAGAACATCCCCCATGCCCAAAATCCGCGAAGCCATGCGATCGGGATAAAATGGTTGTAGAGCCTCGACTTTTTCCCCCACACCCACAAATTTAATCGGCGCACCCGAAATTTGTCGCACTGACAAGGCTGCACCACCTCGGCTATCCCCATCCATTTTGGTCAAGATTGCCCCAGTAATACCGATTTGATCATGGAAGGTGCGAGTTAGATTTGCTGCCTCTTGCCCTGTCATTGCGTCCACAACCAAAAGGGTTTCATCGGGCTGGACTATTTCTTTGATGCGGGCTAATTCCGCCATCATATCTTCGTCAATTTGTAAGCGTCCGGCAGTATCAATAATTACTGTATTTATGCCTTCCGCTCTGGCACGTTCCACACCTTGACGGGCAATTTCTACGGGGTCTGCTTCAATTCCCAATTCAAACACGGGGACATCAATTTGCTTACCAAGGGTAATTAATTGGTCAATAGCGGCGGGACGATATATATCTGTAGCCACTAATAAACAACTACGGTCTTGCTTGCGTAAATGCAAAGCTAATTTAGCGGTGGCTGTGGTTTTACCAGTCCCTTGTAAACCAGCCATTAAGACAATAGTGGTCTTACCTGCAACTTCTGCAAGGGGAACATTTTCTTCCCCCATCACCTGTACTAATTCATCATAAACAATTTTGATGAATTGTTGGTCAGGACGTACACCGGCGATAACTTCAGCCCCTTGTGCTTTGGTTTCGACTTCGCTAATAAAATCTTTGACCACCTGGAGATTGACATCTGCTTCCAACAAAGCCCGACGCACTTCCCGCAAAGCGTCTTGTATATTGGATTGGGAGATTTTATCCTGTCCTCGCAGTTTTTTCCAGGCGGATTCTAAACGGTCAGATAGTGCATCAAACATAATTCAGTTACAACGTAGTTAGTCAGTTGGGGATTGAGGATTAATGGTAAGTTTTTCATGATCTTCAATACCAGCTTATCTGACTCTAGCAACCCATTGATCTGGTAAACCGTAATTTTGAAAGTGTGGTAATTGATAACAGGTATTTTTTTATACAAAAGAACTGGAAAACCGTATCGCTAAAGCGACAGGTCGGCTAACAAGTAGCGTGCTATAAGGCATACCACTCCAAAACACAGAGAATACTGAGAAATAGAGTTAGAAATAATCAAAAAATATATGCTATTCTGAACATTAAATAATCAAAAAAATAACAACTATGAATAACTTTAATGATTATATCCAAAACCTACAAAAAAATATTAAACATGGTGGAGAACGTAGTCACTACTCCAGTTTACAAGGTTTAATAGAAGGTTTAGAAATTGGTATTACTACCATAGTAGAAGAAAAAGGTAATCAAGCAGGAATACCCGATTTGACTATTAGAAAAAATGAGCGCGTTGTGGGATATATAGAAGCTAAAGATATTAATATTGATATTAGTAAACTAGAGAAAACAGAACAGATTAAACGTTATTTAGAATCAAATATAGGTTATAACTTCATCTTAACTAATTACTTACAATTCCGTTGGTATGTAGATGGGGAATGTGAAAAAACTGCTGAATTAGCTACTTTAGAACAAGGAGAAATTACTCTAGTTGATGATTTAAAACCTATCACAGAATTATTACAATTATTTCTTAACCAAAAAGCCAAAGATATTAATAATTATTATGATTTAGCTAAAGAAATGGCTGCTTATACTAAAACTATTAGAAATGCCATTGAACTATCTTTAGTAATAGAAGATCCTACAGAAGAATTAAATCGCCTAAAAGAAACCTTTAAAAAATTACTATTGTTAGATATAGATAATGATAAATTTGCGGATATGTACGCCCAAACTATTGCTTATGGGTTATTTACTGCAAAAATTGGTCATACAGAAAACCCTGAAGAATTTGCATTTAATCGCACTACAGCAAGTATTTATATTAGTGATAGAATCCCTTTTTTAAAAGGTTTATTTGATTTAGTTTTGGGAACTGGTAGCGTTAGTAAAATTCACAAATCAATTGAAAATTTAATTGAGTTATTTAACAGAATAGATATGACCAATATTTTAGAAAATTTTGGTCGAGAAACGCGCACAGAAGATCCAGTAATTCATTTTTATGAAACATTTTTAGCTGCTTATCAAGCATCATTAAGAAAAAGTCGCGGAGTTTATTATACTCCTGAACCTGTAGTTAAATTTATCGTGCGTGCTGTGAATGATATTTTAGTAGATAGAACAATTTTTGATTTAGAATATGGTTTAGGAAATAGAAGAGTAACAATTCTTGATCCCGCAACAGGAACAGGAACATTTTTATATACAGTTATTCAACAAATTTGTCATAATTTTGCTAAATATGATGTTCGTGGTTTGCATAATTTATTAAGAGATACAGAACTTTTAAATCGTCTTTTTGGTTTTGAGTTATTAATGACTCCTTATACCATAGCACATTTAAAAATAGGCGTATTACTTGGATATTTACAATATAAATTTGCCCCAAATGAAAGATTAAAAATATATTTAACCAATGCGTTGGAAGAAGGCATAAAACAAGGTGATTTACTTCCAGGAATTACCCAAATTATCGCGGAAGAATCAAGTCAAGCAGCAAAAGTGAAAACAGAAATTCCCATCACGGTGGTATTAGGAAATCCTCCCTATTCTGTCAGTTCTCAAAATGCTAGTAAACGGAAAAGAATCTTAAACCAAGATGAAAAATATTTAGCAGATGTGGACTATACTGGTTCAGTGTGGAATAGAATTTATAAAACTGGTAAAGTAGGTAAAACTATTACCGAATTAACCCACATTGGAGAACTTTTAGAATTATATAAAGGTAGGGTAAGATTAGAAGGGGAGAAAAATATTCAACCTTTGGATGATGATTATATTAAATTTATTAGATTTGCTCAATATCAAATAGAAAATAATAGTCACAATGCGGGTATTATTGGTTTTATTACTAATCATTCCTATCTTAATGGTTTAATTCATCGAGGAATGAGGGAGGAATTATTAAAGTATTTCGACACTTTATATGTTATGGATTTACATGGTAATTCTTTATTAAAGGAAACTACTCCAGATGGTAATATTGATCAAAATGTTTTTGATATTCAACAAGGTGTGTCCATTTTAATTGCTGTGCGTGAAAAAAGTAAACCTGATTATGGTTCTACTGCTTATAAATCCAGAGATGGGATTAAGGAAATGGCTAAGGTGTTATATTATGATTTATGGGGTAATCGTGAGGATAAATATAATTTTTTAGAGTCTGCAAGTTTAGATAATGTTGATTGGATAGAGGTACAACCTACTGAACCTAATTACTTTTTTGCACCGAAAAATCTTGATTATGAAGATGAATATAAACAACATTGGTTATTAAAGGATATTTTCACAAAATATGCTACTGGAATAGAGACAGGAAAGGACTTATATCTAGTATCTTTTGAAAAGAAATCTTTAGAAAAGATTATCAAAGATTTAATAAATCCTTCTATATCCTTAATAGAGATAGAAGAAAAATATGATATAAAAGATACAACTGGTTGGCCTTTTTCTAAAAAAAGAACTGAATTAACTAAATCTTTATTTAATTCATTTAATATTAAACCCTATTGTTATAGACCATTTGATAATAGATATATCTATTTTGATGACTTTTTGAGAAGACCTCATAAAGATATAATGGTAAATTTACTTCATGAGAATTTAACTTTAATGGCATCACGTCAGCAAACCGAAGTAGGATTCTATCATATTTTTATTAGTAATAATCTAGGAGATTGTAATGCTTTATCTTTAAATTCTAGAGAACGTAATTATTACTTTCCTCTGTACACATACCCAAATACAGAAAATGAACAAACTAACCTTTTCATAGAAAAAAATCCTAATTTATCTCCAAAATTCTTAGAAGCTATCAAAACTAAACTTGGTAAAATACCAACTCCAGAACAAATATTTTACTATGCTTATGCAATATTTCATAGTCCCAATTATCGCACTAGATACGCTGAATTTCTCAAGATTGATTTTCCCCGTCTTCCTTTAACCAGTAACGAAAACCTATTTAACGAATTAGCTACAAAGGGAGAAGAATTAGTTAATTTACATTTAATGAAATCGGATATATTCAATAATTTAATTACAACCTATCAACAAATAGGAGATAATCAAGTTAGTGAAGTTACCTATAATTCAGAATTGGAAAGGGTTTATATCAATAAACAGAGTTATTTTACAGATATTCCCCCAGATATCTGGGAATTTAAGATTGGTGGATATCAAGTATTAGATAAATGGTTAAAAGACAGAAAAAACGCCAAGCGAGAATTATCTCCAGAGGAAATTATCCATTATCAAAAAATTGTCATTGCCTTAACAGAAACTTTACGACTAATGCAGGAAATTGACATAATTATTCCTGGGTTTCCCATAGAGTGATGAGGGATATAGCGTTTACCAGTATTGTAGGGTGCGTCAGATATTACAAATCTGTTTATTGATAGAATTTATGCAGTCTGACGCACCCTACGTATCTTTTGATAAATCAAATATTATTCCTATATAAGTTATTTTGCACCACTACTTAATCATTTTTGATTTCATCATGTTGGGTTTCCTTGCGTCAACCCAACCTACATTATAATCTAGTGTTTTAAACTCCATCTTTTGGTGTTGCGGAAGGGGTTGGTTTATTTTCCTGGGGTAATACTTGTTTTGCTGCATTATCAGCAGCTTGTTTAAACATTGGTTCTAATTTATCACGCCAGTATTTAATATTAGGTAGCTTTTCTGGATGATCTCGATAAGCTAAAACTTCATCCCATTGACCATTATCAATAGCTTTATTAATATCTTTAGCTAACGCTTCGGCTTTTGCCCAATCACTCTGCCATTGATTAACAGTATCAACCGTTTCTTTAATACTAGAAACAGCATTTCCTGAAGTTGATTTCAACAGAGAAATTGCTCCTTGTAAATCTCCTGATTCAAACTTTTGTCGAGCTTTTGCTACCGTGTTGGATTTATCTTCTGTAGCTGGTGGAGATGATTCAGGAGTGGGAGTTTCTACCGCAGATTTGGCGGAAACTTGAGGAACTGGACGAGATGCAATTAAAGGACTATCATCTACAGTTTGAATAGCCAAACCTTTATCTCGACGGCAAGAAATCCATGTGTCGTTATTAGCAATAATATCAGAATGGGCCCATGCTAAACGTCCAGATGAAAGTTTAATTTCTACCCAACCTCGATTTGTGCGTTTACCTGTCACCTCAAATTCACTAGCTGCACCCAAGGTTTTCAAAATATTATCCGAGTTGATGGCACTGGGTTCAGAACGGATATTAGAATTAGCCGCAACTACAGCCATACAATGATTTGTTAATTTGGTTTTTTCTCCTGTCCAATTAACAGTTAAATTCTTAAAATTTGGATATACATTTGTAAATAAAGCGGCTACACTACCGGCTAATAATATGCCAATTAATAAAGGTAAAGGATCTGGTTTATTAGATTCTTGGGGAATATATTGTTGAGGTGCAGGTTGAACAGGAACATGATTAGCGGGGGAAACCGCCATTGTTTTCTGTGTAAATCTTGAAGCTAGATTTTGCGGAGATTGATAAATAATTTGAGGAGATACGGAAGGTTGGGAAAATTCTGGGGTGATATTCACCAAATCTTGACAAGCTTGTAAGGCTTCCGTTGCTGTTTGATAACGTTCTTTGAAATGGTAACGCACCATCTTCGTTAAAATTGCGACTAACTCAGGATTAACAGGAATTAAATGTTGCCAGTTAGTTTCCCCTGTATCTGGATCTTCTTGTAATTGACTAGCTGGAACTCCCGTTAAGGCTTGAATGGCGATAATCCCTAAAGCATAAATATCACTATTAGGACGGGGTTTACCTTGTCCCTGTTCTGTAGGCATATAGCCCGGTGTGCCAATGGCTACTGTAGCTGTTTGCTGTCCGCCGACCATCACCAAGGGAGAGCGCAATTGTTTAACTGCACCAAAATCTACTAAAACTAATTTATAATCAGCCGCACGGCGAATAATATTATCTGGCTTAATGTCGCGGTGAATCACACCTTCTTGGTGAACAAACTCCAAAATACTCAAGATTTCCAGCAGCATTTGCATGACTTGGGCTTCACTCCAAGGCTGTCCGGGGATAAGTTCTTCATTGAGAGTATGTCCGTCAATAAATTCTTGAACTAGAAAGAATTCCTTATTTTCGTCAAAATAGGCAAGAAGTCTGGGTATTTGGTCATGGTTGCTCAATTTTTCTAAAGTTTCTGCTTCGCTATTAAACAGGCGTTTAGCAGTCACAAAGATATTAGGGTCAGAATTAGCTGGTTTTAGGTGTTTAACCACGCAGATGGGATTGCCTGGCCGTCTGGTATCTTGGGCAATATAGGTTTGACCAAATCCCCCTGTCGCCAAGACGCGAATGACTTGGTAGCGATGATCTAGTAATTTGCCTATCATAATTTCCCTCCCCAGCTTTACAGCTTAATTTTCCCGCTAGTAGTCAATATCTCCAAATTTCTCTTTCTGAAATCAGGTATCTTGAGAAAAGATTTAAATTAAAAGTATAGTTTTTTCATTGAACCAATTTGTTAATTTTACTATCAGTATCCCTATTGACTAGCTATGCCACCTAAGATAACTAATTCTACCTCATGGCAACAAGCTGAAATCTTGATGCAACCTGCTTTTATTCGCGTGATTGATAATCTTCGCAAGCAGTTGGATATCTCTGACTGGAAAGGGACTTATCAAGATGTGTTGACTTGGCCTGCTAACACTACTGATGAAACAAAAGCCCTGGTAACTCAGTTGGTGCAGGAAATGGAAACCGCAACACCAGTACAAGTAGAGGAAATTAGAAAAACTCTGGCGAGTTTACCTATGCCCCATCCAGGATATCATTTGCTTTTACAACGTCATGGGGAACAAGTCAATATAGATTTGTGGGATTTGTGTTATCAAGTATGTTTTCTGAATTATAGTTCAGAGAATACAGCGGTTGATATTGATATTAGTTTAATTGATGAATATGGGGATGTGGATTGGCAACAATTAGAAACTAAAACTCAGCAATTGGTGAAACAGGTTTTCGCTAGTGTGTTAATTCTGTGAATCCTTTAC
>NZ_VIKX01000143.1 GCF_009711935.1 Dolichospermum sp. UHCC 0259
TTCCCCCACTTCCCCCACCCCCCCTAACTTCCCTACTTCCCCCACTCCTGAACTCCTGACTCCTGACTCCTGACTCCTAATTTTCCATGTATATACAAAATTAATCTCCCGACTGCTGATCATCCCCAAATCCTTGACGAGCAAAAATTTCAATCATCTCGCTGCGGGTCAAATTATTGGCTGCGGCTAATTGATCCAACTTAGACCAAGCTGTATCTGTCAGCCGGATAGACCGCAACTTTTTAGACTCAGAACCATAATCAGCCTGAAATTGTCCTCCTGATGTACGCTTGCGTCTGGGTGATTTGTGCCTTGTTCCTGAAAACTTATTGCCATGTATATCTATTTTATTACTGATCATTAAATTAACTAAATTATCAATTAAGCGATCGCTCTCCATTGGTAAAATATCTCGACCATGCAGCATATCCTGAATAATCTTAAAATGCACTAAAGTCCCCAGAAAAATCCTTGCAGCCACCGCTGCATCAGGTAATTGCAATTCTGGATGCGCCGCAAAATATTGGGTAATTGTATCTAAACCAGTTTTATCTACATTGCGAACAAAAACCTGCGCTAGTGAGGGAAAACGCCCAGATTCGGCAATAATCAACCTCACAAAACTCAATAATTCCTGTGAACAACCAATATTATTTAAAATATTGTTAGCAATCCGACGCAGAACTATCTCCGGTTCTCCTGCGAGAAATTGCGGATCTTGGGGGTTAAAAACTGCCAAGTATTTTTTCTGCACTAATTTTTCAATCAGCGCCGTAAATAATCCTTCTTTATCTTGAAAGTAGCTATATACCGTTGTTTTCGACACTCCTGCGGCTGCTGTCACCTTATCCATCGTTGTCGCAGCGTAACCATTGGCCAAAAATTCCTGCATTGCACCAGCCAGGATAGCATCAACTTTCTCTACTAACAGGGATCTTTCTACTGGACTTTCCTCGACTTCTTTGCTCTTTTTTTGCATATCAGCTACCCAGATTAATTATTTTTGCAGTGACTATTGACAAAATTGGAATGGACGGTTTAGTTTATTTGTATAACTAAACTGATTAGTTTACCTCCCATCCTCAATCATACAGGAAAACTTATGGTGCGTGATGTAACAGCTAAAGATTCCGCATTCTGGAAACCCAGTTCCCGTCAACTAATGATGCTGACAACAGCCATAATTATGGCAATTCTGGGAATTAAAGGGTATAGATTTTCACAAATTCAATCTCAAAATACTGTCATCCAAGCCGCCCAAGTAAATACACCACAAATTAAAACGGTGACAGCATTGGGAAGACTTGAACCCAAGGGCAAAGTCATCAAACTTTCTGCACCTACATCTAGTCAAGGTAGCCGAGTCGAACAGCTTTTGGTTAAAGAAGGGGATAAAGTCAAAGCGGGGCAAATAATAGCCATTTTAGATAATCGTCCCCGTCTTCAAGCCGCTTATCAAGAAGCCCAAGCAGCCGTGAAGATTGCCCAGGTAAACTTAGAAAAAGTGCAATCAGGCGCGAAAATAGGCGAAATAGAAGCCCAAAAAGCCGATATTGCCAGAATAGAAGCGCAAAAGCTTGGTGATGAAAGCGGACAAAAACAAACAGTTGCTAGATTAGAAGCACAATGGCAAGGAGAAACTACCGCACAACAGGCCACAATTAATAAATTACAAGCCGAACTCAAAAATGCTCAAGTAGAACTACAACGCTATCAGCAACTTTACCAGGATGGAGCAATTTCTCAGTCATTATTTGACAGTAAACGCCTCAGTGTTGATACCATTACCCAACAATTGAGCGAAGCTAAAGCCAACTTCAATCGCATTGATAGTACAGGACGTAGGCAAATTAGTGAAGCTAAAACTGCCCTTACCCGGATCAATTCCACAGGTAGTAAACAAATCTCCTCTGCCCAAGCTACCCTAAATAAAATAGCCGAAGTCCGTCCCATAGACATAGCCGCAGCCAAAGCTGAAGTTAACCGTACCATAGCCGCAGCCGCACAAGCAAAAGCTAATTTAGATCAAAGTTATGTTAAAGCACCTCAAAATGGTGTGATTTTTGACATTTATAGCCGTGCAGGTGAAGTAGTATCCAATAACGGCATTGTCGAACTTGGACAAATAAATCAGATGTATGCAGTAGTGGAAGTTTACCAAAGTGATATTAATAAAATCCGTCCCCAACAACAGGTAAAAATATCTAGTAACTCCCTATCAGGCGAATTACAGGGAAAAGTAGATTGGATTGGCTGGAAAGTGCAACGGCAAAATGTGATCAATTCTGACCCCACTGACAATATTGATTCCAGAGTTGTAGAAGTTCATGTTCAGCTAGATGAAGCCGCAAGTAAAAAAGCCGCAAAATTTACCAATTTACAAGTTAAGGCGGTAATTTCACTATGATCGGATTTATTCAAGCAATCCAAAGACGCACTCCTTTAGGATGGTTGCAACTCAATCACAATAGAAGTCGTTTGTTAGTGGCTTTATCCGGTATTGCCTTTGCAGACGTACTCATTTTTATGCAGCTTGGCTTTCAAAACTCCTTGTATGACAGTAACACTACCTTAAATCGGGCTGTCCTGGCAGACATCATTTTAATTAGTCCGCAAAGCCGGAATATGCAAAATATGTCTACTTTTTCCCGGAGAAGGCTGTTTCAAGCGGCTGATGTTCCAGGTGTCAAGGCTGCTGAACCCATGTATATCAGTATGGTGACGTGGAAAAATCCCCAAACCAAACGCAAAACCACAGTTCAAGCAGTAGCCTTTAATCCTGAACAATTGGCATTAAATATACCAGAAGTTAATGCCCAATTAGATAAAATTAAATTACCAGATAATTTTCTTTTTGATCGGGCGGCCAGAGGAGAGTACAAAGAAATTTTGAGTCAAATTGATGCAGGTCAAACCGTAACCACAGAAATAGAAAAACGGACAATTAATATTAGTGGATTATTTAAATTAGGCTCATCATTTGGGGCGGATGGGACAATCATTTCTAGTCCTGAAAACTTCATTCGTATTTCTCCCAAACGACAAATAGGCAGTATTAATTTCGGATTAATCTACCTAAAACCAGGCTATGATGCCCAGCAAGTAGCAGCGGCTTTAAAATCTCACCTCCAAGATAATCAAGATGTAAAAGTTTTAACACGCCAAGAATTTATCAAATTTGAAGAAGATTATTGGAAAAAAGAAAGTCCCATTGGATTTATTTTTACATTAGGGGTATCTATGGGATTTATGGTGGGGGTAATTATTGTTTATCAAGTTCTCTCCACCGATGTTAATGCCCATCTTAAAGAATATGCGACATTTAAAGCAATGGGCTATCCTAATATATATTTATTAGGAATAATTTTTGAAGAAGCATTAATTTTAGCGACACTAGGTTTCATTCCTGGCTTTATCATTCCCATAGGACTTTATCAACTAGCCAGAAACGCTACAAACTTACCAATATATATGACTTTAACTAGAGCAGTAATGGTTTTTATCATGACAATAATTATGTGTGCTATTTCCGGTGCGATCGCCACAAATAAACTCCAATCAGCCGACCCAGCCGATATGTTTTAGGAAGGAGTCAGGAGTCAGAAGCGATGCCCTGAGCTTGTCGAAGGGTCAGGAGTCAGAATATTTGTTTTTAGCAATAATCTGGAGAAACCTGTTTTTCCCTCAACTATCAATAATGACTCGAAAACGCTAATTCATTCTGTATCCTCAATTCTGACACATTAAACACAAACTTTAAAAATGTTGGGTTTCCTTGTGTCAACCCAACCTACATCAAAACGTGATTTCTCTGTGTACAAAAAATCCTGAATCAACCATGAACAATATTAACTCTCAAAAACCTGTAATTTCCATCCAAAACCTTGATCATTACTTCGGTTCTGGACAACTACGAAAACAAGTTTTATCTAATATCAACCTGACCATAAATGCCGGAGAAATTGTGATCATGACAGGCCCATCTGGCTCAGGTAAAACTACATTATTAACCTTAGCTGGTGGGTTACGTTCTGCCCAATTTGGAAGTTTACAGATATTAGGTAATGAACTATGTCAAGCTAATGCTAAACAATTAACCCAAGCCCGCAGAAATAACGGTTATATTTTTCAAGCCCATAACTTACACGGTAGCTTAACAGCAATCCAAAACGTGAGAATGGGTTTAGAAGTGCATCCGAAAATGTCAGGAAAAGAAATGTTAATCCAGTCCCAAAAAATGTTAGAAGAAGTAGGATTGGGAAATCGTCTCCATTACTATCCAGATAGTTTATCAGGGGGACAAAAACAAAGGGTGGCGATCGCTCGTGCCTTAGTCAGCCAACCAAAAATAGTCCTAGCCGATGAACCCACCGCTGCACTAGATAAACAATCAGGACGGGATGTAGTCGAACTAATGCAGAAACTAGCTAAAGAACATCATTGTACAATTCTACTCGTTACCCACGATAACCGCATTTTAGATATTGCTGACCGCATTGTTTACATGGAAGACGGCCATCTTGTCCGCGAAAAAAGTGATTCTTTACAAGATGTAGTTAGTTGAAATACCTGGCGACAAAAGCACCGCCAGGATGATTTTAATGATTGGCTTGTTGAATTAAAATATCTAACTCCTGCTGCATTTTGCTTTTGACTAACTCATAACATTCATCCACATAAGTGCGATCGCTTGCAGCCTCTTTTCCATAGCGTGCAAACACAATCGGTGGACAAACCCTAGTATAGATAGTCACAGGCAAAGGAATATTAGGCAGCGGTCCAAAAGCCAATCCCCAAGGTAATCCCAAATAAATAGGAAACACTAAAGGATCAACCCCAAACAGCCAAGGCATCCCCATTTTATGAAATTGCTGCATAACTTCATACATATCAGCCAAGACAATCAGAGTATCATGTGACCCCCAGGAAATCGCTGGCACAATTGGTACATTCTCCCGCAGCGCCAACTTAATAAACCCCCTCCGTTCGGCAAAATAAATTTTATCCCGCATCGCATGGGGTCGAAAGACATCCTCAGCACCACCAGGATAAACCAAGACACTAGCACCAGTCCGCAAAGCCTTGTAAGCCATTTTGGGGTGCGCCCTCACAGCGCCAGCCTTCATCGCCATTTCTGCCGCCGGTGGAAACACATCCCAAACTTTAGGGTGCATCAAACCATAAATTTCTCGTTCCACACCAAAGCGCCGGAACCAATCATATAACATCATGGATGTGTCAGGAGAAGCAAGTCCGCCATTATGAGAACCGACAACGAGAATTTTTTCATCGGGGACATTTTCCCAGCCACTGGTTTGGACTCGAAAATAACAGTTATATAACAAGCCCAAGATAGGCATCATAGATTCGATGAACCTTGGATCTCGTTGATCCAAAGACCACCCTGTGTTAGTGGTTTGAAGATGCTTTAGTTTGAACATCGGGAAATTTTATCAGGATTTATACGGATCAGACAATCCGCTGTTTTGCAGTTTTATCCAGCCTAACGCAATCTTCCAAATGTTTTCCCCACTCTGGAATGATAAAATGTTCAGTAGGAACACAATCTAATTGTTCCCGTCTAAATAAGTAATCTGTAACACTTACTAAAAGCCCTACTTAATAACGCTAAAATCTATAGAATCAAAACCCGTCAAGTCGTACATGATTATTAACGCTAAAACCTGATTATTAGCTTTGAATTAGTATATTTTTGCTTAAACCCCAACAATTCAAACATTTGAGAGCATAGAAATAACATGAAAACTTTGAAGCTATTTACAATTGCTTCCGTAGCACTCACAATGGGCTTATTACTGAATCAGTCCAGCTTTGCTGGCACTCCGACAACCATAATTGATTCTACTTTGGCCTCAGAACCATTAATACTAAAAGGCAAGTCTGGTGGATCTGTGAAGAGTAATTGTGGGAATATTAACACCGCGCCTAATCAAATAATTGAAGTTACAGAGCCATTGCCCTATCTACGATTGACAGCAGCGACCGAAGGACAGCCAACGCTATTAATTGACGGACCGGGAGGGCGTTTTTGTGTGCTTGCTGATAGTAATAGCGGTGGCAACCCAGAACTCTCCGGTTACTGGCAACCAGGTAAATATTCAGTATATGTGGGTGAATTGGCTCTAAAAAATTACAGTTATACCCTTGTCGTTTCTAAGCAAAAACAAGCATTGAAATAGTACACCTGTACGATTTTCATGGTATTGCTAAGACAACAACAATTTTAGCTTTGTTTCTCCTATCCTATCTAGAAATTTAAATTACAAGAGTTTAAGGGATCGTATTTTTGCCAACAAATTGGACTCCTAACATGATATTGGTATTACAGTGATTCAATAAAATCTTTGAGGAGAAATATGTTTAAAAGACTAATTGGTGTTGTTGTTGCTACTATTTTGCTGACATTACAGATGGTTGTCGGTACTGCAACAGCGGTAGAACTGGATGAAGCTATCCGTACAGTGCCATTAAATGACAAAGGTGATACAGTTGTTCTCAGCTTAAAACAAGTCAAAGAAGGCAAACGACTATTCAATTACGCTTGCGCTCAATGCCATGCTGGTGGTGTTACCAAGACTAACCAAAATGTGGGACTTGAACCTGAAACCTTAGCAGGGGCTTTACCTAACCGCAATAATATTGAAGGTTTGGTGGACTATATGAAAAATCCCACTACCTATGATGGCGCAACAGAAATTTCAGAAATCCACCCCAGTTTGAAGAGTGCAAATATTTTCCGAGTCATGCGAAATCTGACCGAAGAGGACTTGAATGCGATCGCTGGACATATTCTCCTCCAACCCAAAGTTGTTGGCACTAAATGGGGTGGCGGTAAAATTTATTACTAAACTATCCTGATTCAGTCATACAAATTGTCAGGGAAAATATCATAGATTCCCTGACTTGTTGATTATCAAAATTTTTGGCGATAAATATGATTAGAAGACTAATTTTCACAGAAATGCGAAATCTGACCGAAGATGATTTGACAGCGATCGCTGGACATATTCTCCTCCAACCAAAAATTGTCGGCACTAAATGGGGTGGCGGTAAAATTTATTATTAAATCACGTTCATAAGCTTGATTCTATAGGTAGGGGTTTAGCAGTGCTAAACCCTTACAGCTAAATAATGACTTAAAAACTAATTTCTAAGCTGTACAGGCATAGCCAAATAGGTCATTTTCAATCCACCCAAAGGCGTGAAAATTACCGGAGTTAAACTTTGATTCAAGTGCATTTGAATTTCTGAAGATGGTAATTCCTTCAAACCTTCCATCAGATACTTGACATTAAAAGCAATGTCTATATCTTCCCCAGATATTTGGGCTGGCATTGATTCTGTACCACTACCAACATCTTGCGCTTCACAAGATAGAGTAATTTCTTGATTGGCATTATCAATACTGACTTTGACAATATTATTTTTCTGATCTGCTAACACAGCAATGCGTTCCAAAGTGCTGATAAATTGCTTTCTTTCTAATGTAACTTGGCGTTCAAATTGCCGAGGAATTAATTGCCGATAAGCGGGATATTGTCCTTCTAAAGTGCGGCTGGTGAGGCGTTGATTTTGCCAAGCAAATACTACTTGACCTTGATCAAGATATACGGCTACAGTTTCTTCTGATGTGGAGTTATGTCCTAACATCCGTTGTAGTTCTCGTAATGCTCTTGCCGGTACTGTCACCTCTACCTGTTCGCTTCCTTCTACAGGCCGCTCATTTGTAGTTTCCAAAACTGCTAACCGGTGTCCGTCGGTGGCGGCAAATTCTAAAGTATCTTGTTTGAGAGTTAAATGTACGCCTGTAAGGACTTGCTTGGTTTCATCGGAACTAGTAGCAAACAAAGAACCTTTCAATCCTTCAATTAGTGCCGCTGTGGTGAGAGTAATTGCTTCGGCGTTTTCAATCACAGGTAATTCGGGGAATTCTTCCGCGCCCATTGCTCGGACTTGATAACGTCCGCTTTTAGGTTTGAGAGTAACAATTATACCTTCTCCGGTATTATCTGCTGATTGATCATCCAGGGTGATTTCCCCTTCTGGTAGACGAGAGGTGATGTCTACAAGTAGTTTGGCAGGGAGAGCAATTGTCCCTCCTTCTAAGACCTCGGCACTAAAGCTGGTACGGATACCTAAACTGAGGTCAAAGGCTGTTAAACTCACTTGATTAGTTTCGGCATCTGCTTGTAATAAGATATTGGCAAGAACAGGATGAGTGGGTCTGGAGGGGACTGCACGACTGACGAGAGAAAGGTTGCTACTAAGATCACTTTGAGAACAGATTAATTTCATCTTTAAATTCAATAATGGGAAAATGGGTAATTGGTAATTGTAATTGGTAAATAGGCAGGCAAAATAAATTATATAAAAGATTGAGATTGAATGTAGGGGTAGCGCCCCCGTGCCTACCCGAATTCATTGGGCAATAAATTATATAAAAGATTGGGACCCCCGTGCCTACCCCGATATTTGGGGCAACCACAGGGGGTTTGCCCCTACTGTGTGATTTTAACTGCTTAAAGCCTTGATAAACCGTTGTAAACTCTTAAACACACTAGGTTTTTTGGTGGGTGTAGCGTCCGTAGTGTTTGCCGTTTGTCCCCCCATAAGAATTGCGTCTAATTCGTCACCGGAGGGTTTTTTGGAGAGTTCAACAATTTTTTGATATTCGTTTTCTATTTCTTGCCATACTTCCCATTGTCCAGGGTAGCAACGGAAAAGGGCAGATTCATCATCTACAGGACGGATATAGTAACAAGATTCGATGGTACTAATGAAGCGACGACGGGTTTCTCTGGCTGTGTAACCGATACCAACTACACTGGAATCTTCGAGTCGGGGTGTTAACATGATTACGGAGCGATCGCCGATCAGTTCACACAGCTTTTCTAATTGTGGGACTTCTACGGAGGTGGGGGCGATAAATAGGAAAATTTCATCCTCTGGCTGAATTTTTGCTTCTAGGGATGCAGCCCTACCAGTACCAATATCGGAAATTTGGAATTGTGCGTCTGTCCAATCTCGACGGGCTAAAGCAGCCGCACCGGCATCAGCAAAGAAGACTTTGAGACGGGATTCGTATTCAGTAAATTGGGGGAGAAATTGTTCTGCAACCGTCATAAATTTGAGTTCGGGAAATAATAACTCAACTTGAATCCGAGTTATACCATCAGCTAAAGCTGATTTTACCGCTTCACAAGATTGAGCGATCGCATCTTCTAAGGTTTTTGGTAGTTCAGCCATAGTTTATCAAGTCGCTGGGTTAATATTTAATTCTCTACTATATTGATTTAGGTGGTATGAAAAATCATCCAATCACTAAAAATTCAATTTATTAGTAATTTAGGCATTATTGTTGAGTGTTATAGCAGGAGTCAGGAGTCAGGAGTCAGGAGTCAGGAGTTCAGGAAGAAAGAAGGAAGAGGAAAAAAGAAGATAATTTTCTCCCCTGCTCCCCTGCCCCCTGCTGCCCTATTCCCTTGCCATAACGACAATTTTTAACACCAACCTACTTAGAAATTCAGTTGAATAGAGTGCAAACTACATGAGTCAAGGTTTTTTACAAATTGCTTTAACGCTGTGTATTGTCGTATTAATTACGCCAATACTAGGAAAATACATAGCCCGCGTTTTTTTGGGAGAGAGGACAATCCTTGATCCGGTGATGAAGCCCATAGAAGCAATAATTTATATTTTAGGGGGTGTGGGTAAAAAAAATGATATGACCGGTTGGCAGTATATCCGCGCCTTACTATGCAGTAACTTAGTCATGGGTGTGGGAGTTTATGCGCTGCTTTATTATCAGAAATTTCTACCCTGGAATCCCAATGAACTGGGGAGGATGAGATGGGATTTATTACTACATACCACAATTTCCTTCCTGACCAATACCGACCAACAACACTACGCCACAGAAAACACCTTTAGTTATTTTAGTCAAACATCAGCTTTAGGTTTTTTAATGTTTACTTCAGCGGCTAGTGGTTTAGTCGTAGGAATTGCCTTTATTCGGGGGTTAACGGGGAGAAAACTGGGGAATTTCTATGTGGATTTTACCCAGGCTATCACTAGAATATTATTACCTTTATCTATTGTGGGGGCGATCGCTCTCATCATCGCCGGTGTACCTCAAACCCTAGCCAAAACCATCTTAGTAGAAACATTAGAAGGAAGAATCCAGTACATAGCCAGAGGGCCAGTAGCCTCCTGGGAAATGATCAAAATGTTAGGAGAAAATGGCGGCGGCTTTTTTGCAGCTAATTCCGCTCATCCTTTTGAAAATCCCAATGGTGCTTCTAACCTAATAGAAATCATTGCCATGCTGGCTATCCCCACCTCCCTAATTTACACCTACGGAGTATTTGCCAACAACCTCAAACAAACCTGGTTATTATTTTCAATGGTATTTATCATCTTTGTCGTTCTCATTGGCGTTACAGCCACAGGAGAATTACAAGGAAATCCGCTCATTAACAATGCTTTGCAATTAGAATTATCCAACTTAGAAGGCAAAGAAGTCAGATTTGATTGGGCGCAAACCGCATTATGGGCAGTTACAACCACAGCCACTATGTGCGGCGCTGTCAACGGAATGCACGATTCCCTCATGCCCAGTGGCACATTTTCCACCTTATTCAACCTATTTTTACAAATAATTTGGGGAGGACAAGGCATAGGAACAGCTTATCTCTTCATATATCTAATTCTCACAGTTTTTATCACCGGTTTAATGGTAGGGCGCACACCAGAAATTTTTGGACGCAAAATTGAAAAACGGGAAATTGTTCTGGCTAGTGTAGTCCTATTAATTCACCCCATGATGATTTTAATTCCTAGTGCGATCGCATTAGCTTATCCTATATCCTTGTCAGGAATTAGTAACCCAGGTTTTCATGGAATTTCCCAAGTAGTTTATGAATACGCCTCAGCCGCAGCCAATAACGGTTCTGGCCTAGAAGGATTAAATGACAGCACATTATGGTGGAACTTAAGTACAACTGTCAGTATTTTTGCAGGACGTTATATACCCATTATTGCCCTACTGCTCTTAGCTGATAGTATGTCTAAAAAACAAGTCAGTCCAGCAAGCCGGGGAACTTTGAAAACTGATTCTCTACTATTTACTGGGATTACCGCTGGTGTCATCCTAATTTTAGGCATCCTCACATTCTTCCCTGTTCTAGCTCTAGGCCCAATCGCCGAAGGCTTTAAACTCGCTTCTGGTAGTTAGAAAAAATGAGGGAATAGGGAGCAGGGGAGCAGGGGGCAGGGGAGCAGGGGAGCAGGGGAGAAAATTATCTTCTTCCTTCTTTCTTCCTTCATTCTTTCTTCATTCTTTCTTCATTCTTTCTTCATTCTTTCTTCATTCTTTCTTCCTGACTCCTGACCCTTCGACAAGCTCAGGGCATCGCTCCTGACTCCTGACTCCTGACTCCTGACTCCTGACTCCTGACTCCCGACTGGTCACTGAGCGAAGTCGAAGTGCTGACTCCTGACTCCTAAAAAATTACTTATATATGAACTCAGCAACTACCTCTAATTCTAAAGTTCCCCGTCCTCGTTATCGCCGTAAGAAACACAGAAAAACACGGGTATCTAATAAAGGACTGTATTTCCGAGCCATAGGAAATGCTTTTATTAAACTGCATCCCCAGTATGCCATCAAAAATCCAGTTATGTTTTTAGTATGGATGGGAACAATTATTACTTTCTGTGTCACCATTTACCCTGAATTATTCGGTCCAGTAAATCAAAAAAATCTCCATCTGTTTAACGGACTATTAACGGGCATTTTATTATTCACAGTTCTCTTTAGCAACTTTGCTGAAGCCGTAGCCGAGGGACGAGGTAAAGCCCAAGCCGATACTTTACGTTCAACCCAATCAGCCACCATTGCCAAAACCATCACCGTTGACGGCACAATTACAGAAGTTCCTGCCGACAGCTTAAAACAGGGAGACACTATATATGTAGTCTCAGGTGATGTGATTCCCGCAGATGGTGAAGTAATCATGGGTGTCGCCTCTGTGGATGAATCAGCAATTACAGGCGAATCTGCCCCAGTTCTCAAAGAATCAGGTTCAGACGTTGCCAGTTCAGTTACAGGTGGTACACGCATAATTTCTGATGAACTGATTATTCGTGTTACTGCTGAACCAGGGCAAGGCTTTATTGACCGGATGATTGCCTTGGTCGAAGGAGCAGAACGGACTAAAACCCCTAACGAAATTGCTTTAACAGTATTATTAGCAGTTTTGAGCTTAGTATTTTTATTCGTAGTAGCCACCTTACCCGCCTTTGCCTACTATGTGAATAGTCCTGTGAGTGTGCCGGTTCTCATTGCTCTTTTGGTAGCACTTATCCCCACAACCATTGGCGGTTTACTGAGTACCATCGGTATTGCCGGGATGGACAGAGTAGCCCAATTTAACGTCATTGCCACCTCTGGTAGAGCAATAGAAGCTTGTGGAGATATCAATACCCTGGTTCTTGACAAAACCGGAACAATCACCCTTGGCAACCGTTTAGCAGAAGAATTAATCCCCATCAATGGCCACTCAATCGTGGAAATTGCTAACGTGGCTTTAGCAGCTAGTATTTTTGACGATACGACCGAGGGCAAATCTATTGTCCGACTGGCAGAAAAGTTAGGGGCAAATTTTGATTTAGACCGCAAACAAGCGCAAGGGATAGAATTTTCGGCAAAAACCCGCATGAGTGGTACTAATTTACCTGGGGGTAGGGAAGTACGGAAAGGCTCTGTAGAAGCAATTAAAGGTTTTGTTCTTTCCCGTCATGGACAAGATACACCGGAATTAGATATTGCATATCAACAAGTTTCTCATCAAGGTGGTACACCTTTAGCTGTTTGTCTTGATAACGAAGTTTACGGTGTTATCTATCTCAAAGATATTGTTAAACCAGGTATCCGCGAACGATTTGACCAACTCCGACGGATGGGAATACGGACTATCATGCTGACGGGAGATAACCGGATTACTGCTTCTGTGATTGCCAAAGAAGCTGGAGTAGATGAATTTATTGCTGAAGCTACGCCAGAAGATAAAATCAGTGTGATTCAACGGGAACAGGCTGAGGGTAAAATTGTAGCGATGACAGGGGATGGAACTAATGATGCTCCTGCTTTGGCACAAGCTAATGTAGGTGTGGCAATGAATACGGGAACGCAAGCAGCTAAGGAAGCGGCTAATATGGTGGATTTAGATTCTGATCCCACCAAATTAATTGATATCGTTAGTATCGGCAAGCAATTGTTAATTACTCGGGGAGCGTTGACGACGTTTTCTATTGCTAATGATATTGCTAAATATTTTGCGATTATTCCCGTACTTTTCACTGCTGCTAATTTAGGAAGTTTGAATATTATGAAGTTGAGTAGCGTTAATTCGGCTATTTTGTCGGCGTTGATTTACAATGCTTTAATTATTCCGGCTTTGATTCCTTTAGCATTAAAAGGTATTCAGTTTCGACCTTTAACCGCTAATCAACTTCTGCAACGAAATATTTTAATTTATGGCTTAGGTGGGGTAATTGCTCCATTTATGGCGATTAAATTAATAGATATGATGATTACATTTGTGGGTTTAGCTTAAATAATTATGTGAATAGGTCTAGATCCTGATTGGGCGCAGGCCCTGCGCCCCTACTTCCTGTTATAAAATAAAATTCAAGATTAAATTATGTCTATTTTTAGAGAAATTGTCAAAGCCATTAGAATAACTTTGGTAATTTGGTTATTAACAGCAATTGTCTATCCTCTTTTTATATTGCTAGTCGGTCAGTCTTTTTTCCCGATTTCCGCTAATGGCAGTATGATTTTAAATATCAATGATCAACCTATTGGTTCGACTTTAATTGGTCAGGGATTTACATCTGATCGTTATTTTCATGGTCGTCCCAGCGCTGTTAGATATAGTCAAGGTAAAAAAGCTCAACCTACTGGTATTTCTGGAGGTAGTAATCTAGCTCCTACGAATCCAGAACTTAAGGGACGTATTCTCAAGCAGGTGGAAAAATTGCAGAATCAGGATAAACAACCTGTGGCTGATTTGATTTATACGTCCGGGTCTGGTTTAGACCCCCATATTTCTTTAAAAGCAGCACAACAACAAATAGAGAGAGTAGCACAGGCACGGGGTATTAGGGAAGATGATATTATTCCTTTGATTAATAAGTATCTTGATGGCAGGTTTTTAGGAGTTTTTGGTGAGCCAGGGGTAAATCTTTTACGTTTAAATTATGCTTTGGATTTACAAGATATTAATCGTCAGCAAAATTAGTTAAGGAGTCAGGAGTCAGGAGTCAGGAGAAAGAAAGGAGAAAGAAAGGAGAAAGAAAGGAGAAAGAAAGGAGAAAGAAAGGAGAAAGAAAGGAGAAAGAAAGGAGAAAGAAAGGAGAAAGAAAGGAAAAAGGAGTCATGGGGAAGAATTAGAAAGAGTTTTCGATTTATTCAGCAAACCCTACTTAATTTTCTCCCATATTGATAAAAAGGGATTATTAAGTGCTTGGTTTTTCAAAGAATCCTCGAAATTATATAAATAATTATTTTTAGGTTTATCTTGATCACTTGAGCTATTCACTAATAAGCCTAAGACGTTGCATTTAGAATTATTTAAAATTTCTTGGGCGCTAATAGCACTTTTCAGGTCTAGGACATCAGGATTAGCGACTAGCAACATACCATCTGTCATTTTACTCAAAGTGAGAGCATCTGCACCAACAAGTAATGGTGGAGCTTCAATAATGACAAAATCATATTGAGCAGAAAATTCTGTAATTAGTGATTCCATGCGTTGGGAATTCAGTAAGGCTAAAGGATTAGGTGGTCTAATACCAGCAGTTAAGATGTCCAGGTTATCCATAACTGTACATACGGCGACTTTGAATTCGGCTTGAGAAACTAGGACTTCACTCAAACCTACTATACTGTTGACTTGCCAGAGATGGTTCTGAGATGGAATCCGCATATCTGCATCTACGAGTAATACTCGATATCCTAGTTGAGCTAGTACCGCTGATAAATTAGCTGTAACTGTAGATTTTCCTTCTTTTGCAACGGTGCTGGTGACAACAATAGTATTCAATAATTTATCTGAACTTAATAATCTCAGATTAGCTTGAATCATTCTGTACATTTCACTCTCTAAGGAGTAGGGTGCATCTCTGACAATAATTTCTTCGACTGGTTCTTCTTTTTGCTGATTTCGATTTTTGGCTTTTTTCTGTGGCGATGGGACTATTCCCAAGAAAGTATATTTAAATATGTCTCTAACTTCCTGAATTGTTTTCACAGTCCTATCTCTCATTTCCATTAAGATGATAGTGGTGCTGGCAAAGAATGCTCCTAATAAAACACCTAGCAATACGACAATAATTTTTTTGGTTACTAATGGTTTTTTAGGAATTTCAGCTTGACTAATAATGCGAGCGATCGCTGTATTTTTATTTTGTGCTACCTGTAATTCTTGAGCCTTTTTTAAGATGGTTTCATAGGTGGATTGAGCTACCTCGACTTTGCGTTCTAAATCCCGCTGATTTTGTACCAACATGGGGATGATTTTAGCTCGGCGTTTAACTTCAGTCCGGGAATTATATAGAGAAGCTAATTTTTTGGATAATCCAAAGCGTTGTACTTCTGCTTGTAAGAAACTTTGAATTAATTGTTGTCTAATCGCTCCGATTTGTAATTGTCCTTCGGGAACTTGTGTGGAATCGCCAATAGTTTCTTGAATTTGAGTTTGCAGAAGATTATTTAAGTTGGCTTTTTTGGCTTCTAGGCTGGTAATTACTGGGTTGTCGTCGAAATAGCGACTACGTTCGACGGCTAATTGTCGGTCTATGTCTTGCAGTTGAGTGAGAATTCCTTGCACTGCGGGGGAGTTATTGAGGGAACTGACGGCGATCGCTTGCTGAGAATCTAGATCTATTTTTTGGCGCAGTGCATTAGTTTGAGCATTTATATCTTCTAGCTGTGCTTGGACATTATTAATTTCATTGTCTAAATTGCCCATAATGGCAACGGTTGATCTAGTTTCCTCTGTTAAATCTACAATATTATTTTCTTGTTTAAATTTGCGTAATGCCACTTCAGTAAGATGAACGGCAGATTGTACTTGTGGTAACTGTCTCGCCATAAATTTATAGGTTGCTTCAGCTTCGCCACGAGTTGTGAGAATATTATTTTCTACATACAGTTTCATCACTGTATTCACTACTGCGGCTGCTTCTTTGGGATTAGGACTTTGATAAGCAATTTTGACAACATCTGTACCACCGATAACTTTTATAGTTATAGCTTTTTCCAAATCTTTAACTTTGACGAGTTCACCTTTTTTATTTTTATTTTTGAGTTTTAATCGGTTGATTGTTTGTTGCAAGACAGCCGGTGAATAAATTATTTCTATTTCTGTATTAATGGGATTTTGAGTTGATACCAGGGGTTTTAGTTCTCCGCTTCCTCCTTCAGAACCTCCAGTTAAGAGATTAGAACCTAAGACTTGAAAGGAGGGAAGTTTAAATAATAGTTTTCCTTCGGCTTCATAGGATGGTTTCATAAAATTCGTAGCTATAGCGCTGAGAATTACTGTAGCTATAAAAACGCTAGTGGCAGGTAGCCATTGCCGTTTCACCATTAATAAGTAACGGCCGAAGTCTAAATCAGTAGCTTCTCTAGATTCTATAGAACTTTTGGACATAATTTTTCACTGGTAAAGATTTTTTCTATCGCTGGGGTGCATGATCAAAAGCGCGAGCGATCGCTCTCCAGGCTAATTTTTGCTGCATTTTGTCATCCAATGGTAAAGGACGAACTGGGGAGCGATCCGGTCTAGGTTTAAACTCACTCAGCCAGGTATATTTATCGCTCAAACCCCAGGTAATAACGGTATTTACAGCCTTTTCATCTAAAGCCGCAGAGAGATAATCTTCATAAGCAGAGGCGATCGCCTGATCTCGTTTTTGCGGATCTTTAGGTAATTTATCATCTTTGACATCCATCTCAGTAATCATAATTTTTAACCCTAATCCTGCTACTTGACCGAGAAAGGCACGAAATTTTTGGGCATTAAAACTCTTACTATCACCAGATAAATGTGCTTGGATACCTAAAGCATGAACAGGTGTTCCCTTAGACTTTAACCGTTGTAAAAGATTTAATACTGCATTGCGTTTGGCCTCATGTTTGCTGGTATCATAATCTAAATCATAATCGTTATAAACTAACAAAGCTTTCGGGTCAGCAATCGCCGCCAGTCTGAAAGCCAATTCAATATAATCTGTTCCTAAATATTCCAACCAAGGAGTTTTCCTGAAATTATCTGATCGCTTATCCCACAGAGCGATCGCTTCATTCACAACATCCCAAGAATGAATCCTCCCTGCATAATGTCCTACCACTTTATTAATATGTTTTGTTAAAAATAACTCAGCATTTTGACGATTCACCTCATATTTAAACCAAGGCGGTAAAGAATCATGCCAAACTAAAGTATGTCCGCGAAAAAGTAGGTTATGACTATTAGCAAAATTAGCCATCCAATCTGCCGCCCGAAAATCAAAATTATCTTTATTAGGACGTAAAGCCTGTTTTCCAGCAGACCACTTCAATTCCCACTCTGGAACCAACATTCCGCATTCCTTAGCCACAGCAGCAGCTAGTAATGAATCAGAAGATAAATCAGGGTAGCGAATTGCCGCTCCATAAATCAATCCTTTAGCCGCAGCACGTTCTTTTAAAGTACCTTTTCCAGAAGTATTAAAGTTTCTCGTCAAATGATCATCAGATTGAATTTGTTGCTGAAGAGATACATTTTTAGCAAAGGCGACAGCACCCATACCCGTTAAAGTTCCTAACCCTAACTTCAACACATCTCTTCTATTCAATAAAAAATTATCAGCCATAAATAACACCTATTAAAACTTAGTTATTCCCAATCGTTGTTGAATCACCAACCAAATAAACAAAGGATTACCAACTACATAACGTTGCCACAAGCGTTTAGGCTCAACAATGAAGCGAAACAACCACTCTAACCCACTATTTTGCATCCAAATTGGCGCTCTTTTCACCATACCTGCAACCAACTCAAAGCTAACACCAATACCCAAAGAAATAGGTACTTTTAGCTGTTGATAATTGGCATATATCCACTTCTCCTGTTTAGGAGCGCCCAATCCCACAAATAGGATATCTGGGGCTGCATCTTTAATATGAGAGTTAATAATTTCTAATTCTTCTGTTTGAGATTCAAACCCATAGGGAGGACAATACATACCAACTATTTTCAACCCTAGATAGCGACCTTGAAGAACCTCCGCAGCCTGTTCAACCGCACCAGGACGACCACCAAGCAAAAATATTTTTAGTCCCTTACTAGCAGCATTTTCACATACCTTTTCAAACAAGTCTGTTCCATTCACCCGACCTTTAAGTGGTGTTTGCAAAAACTTAGCTGCCCATAGTAATGGCACACCATCTGGTACTGTCAAAAAAGCTTTACTATAGATTTCCTGAAAATCAGCATCCTTTTGTAAAGTTAAAATATGTTGAGCATTCGGTGTCACCACATATTCTGGACTACCTCCAGAAACTGCATACTCTATAACTATATTTACCACTTCCTCAAAGCTATATTTATCAATTTTTACACCAACAATGTTCGTTTTCATAGGTTCTACTTATTTTCAACTATTTGAATTTATGGAAACTTAAATTACAAAATCATCTGCGTTTATCTGCGTCCATCTGCGTTCCCTTGCTGCTGCTTATAATGGGATTGCTATATTTGTACATTTGTTAAATATATTGACTAGTTGAGGGCAATAGTTATTAACATCAAAAGGCATAACTGTTTCTCTAGCATTTTTCCCCAAAGATAACCTCAACTCTTCATTTTCCACCAAAGATTGCATCACCTGTGATAACTGTTTAATATTCCCAGGAGTTACCAGCCAACCATTTTTGTTAGTAATTACTAATTCAGGAATCCCCCCCACAGGAGTAGAGATAATTGGCAAACCCCAACCCATAGCCTCTAGTATTGCCATTGGTAAACCTTCATTATAGGAAGGAAGAATAAAGACATCTGCCTGATTTAACAGACTGTCTCTTTGTTTTGAGTCGACCCAACCCAAAAATGTAATATTATCAACAAGATTGAGACTTTTAACCAATTCTTGTCCCTGTTCTATATCTCCATCTCCAGCTAGAATTAATTCCGAACGGTTTTTAGTTGCATAAGGTAAATTAGCAAAAGCTTTAATTAAATCAAATGCCCCCTTCCGTTCACCAACTCGTCCACAAAAAAGCAAAGTTACCTTTTCTATATTGCACCGCTGAGGAACTGTCATAGGTAATTCTGTAGGATTAGGTAAAACAAAAACCCGTTGAGGATTTAAACCTAAATTAGTGACATAAAAATCTTGCCAAATAGTAGACAAAACAATGAAACCATTGCACCTGCGAAATAGGCTACTTAAACATTGCTTTGCCCATTTGGGTAGACGTGAGTAAGTAACATGAAATTCTGCTCCATGAGTATGTATGAACACAGGTTTATTAAAAATCAATCCTATCAGGGCAATAATAGACTTTCTGATCAAGCTACCACCATCTGAAAGGTGAATATAGACAATATCTATTTTTTGAGTGATTAGCCTCCATAATAACTTAATTAAAGCTTGATTAAATACCATTAACCTATGTTTGATACTACCCTCGTCATGGCTAGTAATATGTTGAATGTCCAGATTTTTATCGGCGTGTTTAAGGATGAGCTTTTCAACAGTAGCTATACCCCCATTTTGTTCCAGACTAGCGCCAATCATCATAATTTTAATTTTCATAAGTTTAATAATCAATTAGTAATTTAAAGCTTAAATTTCAGGATTTCTCAATATATTTGTGGAACTGTAATCAGGTCATTTGCAGCTTCAATTTCTTCCTCCTCTGGAATTAAAACCGAATAAGCAATAGCTACATAGAGAACCCAAAGAATATCATTTTGTACCATTAATGCAGTTTCTGTTAAGTTGGATAAAACTAAACAGACTATGAATATTAATGGCCAAAATCCCTCAGAACTGGTACTATATCGTAGCAAAATAAAAGAGTTGCGTAAGGTTTTCCATAGACTAAGCATAAAGAAAATAACTCCTATCAAACCTGCATTTAAACATAAATCTAAGATTCCATTATGTCCATTTGGGGCTTCCCAACCAGCCATAAACCATACATTTGTCAGATTATCTGTATCCACCCAAAATGCACCGTAACCATATCCAAAGAAAGGACGATTCCAAATCATATTCAAGATAATTGGCCACAACTCTGTTCTCCCAGTGAGACTGGCATCCTTGCCAATAGCACTAAAGAGAATGGCTGAGTTTTCATTAAACCAAATCACACCACAGATAATTAAGGTAATCATGCCGATAGAGAAAGGAATCATCATCTCATAATGCCATCTCCAAGTTCTAAATATTAGAAATATCATAATAACATTGAAAAAGTTCAATAGTGCGGCGGAAGAACGACAAAACAATAGAAGTAACATTGATAAACTTAAAGTAACATAGATAATCGAACGGTTTTTATCAAGATTAATTCGTAATAAATTAACTATTATACTCATGATCATCATTCTACCCAGAACATTTTTATGAGTATATATTCCTCTAAAAGCTCCTGCATGAATTCCACCCATAATACCAAACTTAGGCAACGCCACAATAAAAAGCAAACTTAACAGTGTAATTACTGTGAAAGTCCAACCTAATAAAACTACTTGTTCCTTCAGTGTATAGCGGCTTGCCAAGTAAATTCCAAATAAGCTTGTACCAACTATAGCTATACAACGACTGATGGTAATTTCTGAATTAATAGACCATAAAATTGAAGCTGTGACTATTCCCAATAATAGGATTATATAGTTATCTTTACTTAAGACATAAACTACCTTTTTCCATCTAAATGATAATAAAATAAAGGTAATTAAATAAATAAATAAAAATACTATTTTTATCAAAGAGTTGTCAGCATCATCACCTCCTCCAGATTCTCCTTCACTTGCTCCTCCAGAGAGAATTACTGTTAAAGGACCTCCAGTATAAAGCATCAAAGATAAAACGCTAAAGGGGTATTCTATAATTTTTAAAATCTTATTCATAGATTAGGTTATATTTGTAATTGTATAATGTGTTTATAAAGCAACTATTTTTTATTTATCAATATTTTTGATAAAGCTATATTTATTCCTCCTACAGCATGAACAACTAGAAAAACAGCGCATATCGTGTAAGCAACAGTTGCACTAATCATTGTAATTATTAAGTTATTAGTGACCATTTTTAAACCTAAAAATACAACTAGCATAAAAATGCCAATTAATAAGGGACGAGTGACAATTTTTTTGATATCTAAATAAAATAGACGAGTACAAACTCCATATATATATTGACCAGATGAAACAACGGACAAAAGTAGTCCCGTGAATGCTGCTCCTATTAGTTGATAATAATATATCAGGGGTATACCTGCAAAAATAGTTACTAAATTACCAGTAAATACTTCAATTAAATTAACCTTTTCAAAACCATTAGCAACTAATAAATAGCCTAAAGGTCTGGTGAATGAAGTCACCAGTAGTCCCACTACCATGATATTCAGTGCTACAACACCCTCAGCAAATTTTGCATCTCCATAAAATAAAACTAAGGTCTCTTCTCCAATAAAAAATATCCCAATAATTAGTGGTAATGCTACACACAATAATATCTCAATAATCATTTCTGCCAAATCACGTTGTTTTTCCTTACCTAAGATGACAGACTTTGACATGGCTGGGAAAACAGCAACTACCAGACTATGGGCAATAATTTCAAAAGGCTGCATTAATTGACTAACAGCACCATATAAACCAATAACTACCTCAGTTGATAATAAAGAGAGAATAATTACCAGCATTCTTCCTTTTACGACTGCCATACCTTCGATCACTATAAATGTCCGAGCATATTTTAAATTATTCCACATAAAATTCCATTCTATTTGCCATTGAGGTTTAACTGATGGAATAATTAAAAGCAGTTGAATCAAGAGAATTAATGTCTCAGATATAACCATAAATGCACAAACAAAATTGAGGTTATACTTGAGGGTAATTGCCCAGGCTATTAAAAGAGTTCTTAAAATATATATTGGTGTTGTACTGATAGTAATTAAATACATTTTCTCTTGGGCTTGAAAAATAGCTTCCGTAATATTGGAAAGAGAAAATGGGACAATCATTAAGCCTAATATGTAACAAACTATAGATGTGTCTGAACTATATGGCATTATTAATACTAAAATAAATAATCCTAGATAACCAATTAAACTTAAAAATAACTGTAGTAAAGAACCACTGATTAAATAAGTTGATGTTTGTTCTGGATAACGGGATAATTCACGGGTAAATAATGTTTTTAACCCTTGGGAAATACAGGTCATAAACAGATAATAATAGTTAAATGCCAGGGTATATTGTCCCAGATTATAAGGGCCTAAAATCCGGGCAATAAGTGCTATTAAAATAAACGATGTCACGCTTTGTGTTAGTCGGTTAATTAATATTGCGAGAGAATTACCAATAATTTTGCGGTTTTCCATGAGTAATAAATATTGATTTATTTTTTTGATATTTAAGACTGGTGAGAGGAGCTATTTTCAATTAGATTTAAGTAATTGTTCATATTTTGTCAAAGCAGCCTCTAAAGAAAATTCCTGTCCTCTTTTTTGTAATAATTGAGAATCAAGGGGATTTTTTAGGGTGTTAATCATCGCAGTTGCTAAACTTTCAAAATCACCAACAGCTACTAAATCTCCATATTTACCATCAGCTAAAATTTCCGCTGGTCCACTTTCACAATCAGTAGAAACAACAGGAGTTCCTGCTAACATTGCTTCTACAAGGACATTACCAAAACCCTCAAATATAGAAGATAATACACATAAGGAAGCTTGTTTCATATACGCATAAGGATTAGGAACAAATCCAGGAAAACAGACATCTTCTTCTAAACCCAATTCTGTAACTAAAGCTTGTAAGCTAGGCAAATCCTCACCTTGACCTAAAATCATTAACCTAGCTGAATACTGCTTTTTTACCAAAGCAAAAGCGCGAATTAAGGTAGGAAAATCTTTTTGTTTAGTAAGTCGTCCTACACCTAAAATTACAGGTGGTTGATTTTGTAAAAACCAAGAATGGTTGACAGGTTGATCAAATTTTTCGATTAAATCATTGGTAAAAATTGGATTGTAGATAACTTTGACTTTATCTAGAGGTAAATTGCTCATTTGAGCGGCATCTTCAGCCACCCCTTGAGATACTGCTACTATACCATCAGCCCAGGAATAAAATAGCCGCACGAAGAGGGGGATGAGTTTAACTTTTAGATTTTTTGACTGTTTAGAAGCACGAGAAAGATGATTATGGACAGTTAAGATCACAGAAGTAGAAACACCAGCCAAGCGTTTAGCAATTACGGCTATAGTATTCGGATCTTCGAGTGCAGAAATAAGCACTTGAGGACGATTTTGCCGCAGGTAACTAATTAATGAAGGTAAGCTACTAATTAATCTACTACTTTTCAAATCTATTAATCTTACCTTTGGTGATACAAGGGATAAATATTCTCCTTCGAGAATAGCTACCACTAAATCTACTTTTAGTCCCTTTTCTGCAAAGCCACTGGCTAAACTTAGCATGACTTTTTCCGCACCACCACCATTAAGATTGACCAAAAAGAATGCTATGTCTGTCATTTGATAATTCCTGATAAAAATTACTTTTCTAAACAAGCTGAATTTTCTAATACATCTACGATTTCTTTGGCTATATTATCCCAATTAAATTTAGTTTGCATTTTATATATTCCTGCTTCAGACATTAATGATAATTGATTAGGGTTACTAAGAAGTTTTATAATAGTATTAGCTATTAATTCAGGATCTAACTCAGGTATGATAATACCATCTATCCAGTCTTCTAAAAATTCCGGCATCCCATTACCATTACCAGCAGTGATGACACAGGGAACACCATTTTTCATCGCATCAAGTAAAAAAATTCCAAATGGTTCGCACCGGGCTGGTGCAATAACTAAATCAGTTTCACTAAAGAGAAGTTCCATTTTTTCGGGTGAAGAAATTTGACCTATGTTTTCTACCCCGTCTATATGGCTGATAGTTAGTGGATTTAGTTTTTTACCAATCACAACTAATTTAGCATCGGGTATCATTTTTTTGACTTTTATAAAAGCCTTGATAACTATATCTCCCCCCTTTCTGCGAAAATCTGAGCTATTAAATAACAGTTTTTTGCTACCAAATGTTTTCTTTTTGGGATTAATTTTATTTTGATGAAAATTCACAGAAGCACCGACAACAGTTATTTTTTGAGAATTTATGCCATAATCTTGGATTAAAGAGTTTTTAACGATATTACTCATCACGAAAATATGACAAGCGCGTTCGTAGGTTTTTGATTCGCACTCTATCCAAGCATCACGTTCTTTAGAGTTAAGAAAAAAAGCCCAGTCTTGCCAATGTTTCTCCGATAGAGCCATTGTATAGTCTAAATATATAGCAAAAGGAATATCAAAATTTTCCCAAAATGGGCTAGACATAGAAAATATGTGAAATACTATATCTGGAGAGTATTTTAATTGCCTAATCTGACGTTCTATATTGAGCGATCGCATCATAAACGCTTGCTGATTTTTATGTAACAAGCAATCAGCCTTACCTAAAGAAAATACGCACAAAGCATAAAACAGCTTTAATATCAATGTCAGAGGCTTTTGTTCATACCACTCAGACGTATTATTAATAATTTCTACACTTTGATAATGTTGAGATAGTGCTTGACATAAGCCCTGTCTCCGTTTTGTAAACTCTGGTTTTCCTGTCAATACCATTTTTTTGAATTTAGACGTATTCACTTAAATATCTCCATGACTTAAATTGGTGGGTTTAAAAAGTAGTTTTTCACTCTCCCCCCACTTTCGAGAGTTTATAGGGTAGGTAGAAGTAGG
>NZ_VIKX01000144.1 GCF_009711935.1 Dolichospermum sp. UHCC 0259
AATAGCCCCCCTATTCTCTCTCAAATTCACAATTTTTTGCTTGACAGACCACTAGTGAGCTGTTGGTTCAGGAAGTTTTAGTAGCTCTCTTTCTTCTAATATTGTGGTACTCATTGTACTCCCTTTTAAAACTATAGATTTTCTAAAAGAGTTTAAACTAGGAAATGCTTTTCTTGCCTGTTGTGGAGGAAGAATACGAGCTACTTCTTTCCCTTCTTTCATCAGAACAAATTGCTCACCTTTAGCTACTTGCTCCAGAATATTAGATAAATTTTTAGTAGCTTCTTCAATTGTAATCTGAGTCATAACTATCTCAATAGTTTACAAATGTACTCGAATTATCAGAGATAGATGTTTTGTAAATTTTATAGCGATTCCCGTCTAATTGAGGTACGGCAAGAAAGAATTAACCGGAGATAGATGAAACCCATTGATTTATGCTCCTATTTATTAGGGTAAGAAGTTGCTTGTAACCTAATTTACTGTTAAAGTTTAACTTATTTTAAAGATAATTTTCTCCTCGAAACTACACAATCTTGTAAATAAAGATTAATTAATTCTTGATAAGATATACCTTCTTCTTTAGCCATCATTTCAAAATATTCAATCACATCAATTCTTAAAGGAATAGTGACTTGTTCTTTTAACTGTTTAGCAAAAGGATTAGGTCTTTTTTGCATTTTTGAGAGATCATATTCTGGTTTCATTGGTTTATCTCCTATATTCTTTAGTTTCATTTTTAGTCGCTTTTCTGGCGGATATCATTCTAATTATAGAGTCTTCTTCTCGAAAACAATGTACTACGAGTAATATTCTCATTTTATAACTTATACCTAGAAGTAAAAAACGCTCTTCTTCTTCAGAGTGTTCTTCATCCCAAAATTGAACAGCATAATCATCAAAGAAAACTGATTCAGCTTCTTCAAAGGAAATACCATGTTTTTGCTGATTAATTTTATTTTTTTCTTCATCCCACTGAAAGGTTATTTTATTCATTATACTAAAAAAATCAGGCTCTTCGGTACTTACTATGCTAAATCATTTTGCCAAACCCCAAAATCCTTACTATATAAAGATTTTACGTTGATTCATCGGTGAATTTGACATAATTTGATATCAAAAACAATGAAACCCTTTATTTATAAGGTTTATAGGGTAAATAAACTCATACTTGGCATAACAACTACGGAAGAACCAAAAATCATTGAATCTGAAGTTGAAATGATTAAATAATCTTTAGGAACTTTAACAATTGTCATTAATTTATGCTCCTTTATCTTCTGAGATGAGATTAATTTCTATGATTACTTTTGTGCGGATGTTTAATATATCCATAGAGCAAATCAATGTAGATTATTTTCTAAAAGAGTTTAAACTAGGAAATGCTTTTCTTGCCTGTTGTGGAGGAAGAATACGAGCTACTTCTTTCCCTTCTTTCATCAGAACAAATTGCTCACCTTTAGCTACTTGCTCCAGAATATTAGATAAATTTTTAGTAGCTTCTTCAATTGTAATCTGAGTCATAACTATCTCAATAGTTTACAAATGTACTCGAATTATATAACAGAGATAGATGTTTTGTAAATTTTATAGCGATTCCCGTCTAATTGAGGTACAGCGAGAAAGAATTAACCGCAGATAGACGCGGATAAATTTGTACTTTGTTAGACTAGGAAATGCTATAGAAATGCGATCGCTAGATCGTGTTTCGCTATCGCACACAATAGATCAAATCGTAGTTTTTCACTCTCCCCCCACTTTCGAGAGTTTATAGGGTAGGTAGAAGT
>NZ_VIKX01000145.1 GCF_009711935.1 Dolichospermum sp. UHCC 0259
CAACGCAGACACAGCAGTTTTTATGTAGGTCAACATCTCTATTATTGGCTTGGGGTACATCAAATGTTCCAAAAAAGTATAGAAGAACTAATGCAATTTAGCCGCTATCGGTTGAAGGATTACATCAAAGGGCAAAGAGCTATGGAGCTTGCTCTATCTACCTTCTAGCTATCTTGTCCTCCTGTCAGCTATGCCATTACTGCCATTGGTATTTGTATAACCAAAATTGAAACCATCTCCCAATCCTAATAAATTGGCTTCATTAATATTAATTCGCCTTCGCAAACTACCAACACTGGGACTGCGTTCATTATCTATAGATAGTTGAGTATGGAAAGAATCAGCTTCAGTAACTTTAACTTCTAAAATATTAGTCCCTGGACGGATACCAGTTTGTAAATCCGCAGATATGTTTTTAATGAGGGGGTCAAGTTGTAAGAGTTGCAATCCAACGAGGAGGCGATCGCGTGAAAATGGTTTCCCAGCAGCTAGGGATAGGCGATCGCTAATATAGCTACTATTTAAGCGACTTGTACCCGTAATATTAATCTTCTCTAAACTTCCCTCTACCAACTGCACCACCACCACACCATTCTTAATAGTTTGAATAGGAATAATCGCCCCCGATGTCACATAGCCCTTATTTACATATAATTTCGTAATCTCAGAACGGACTTGCAGCAGTTCAGTAAAACTAATTTGCCGTTTCGTATAGGGTGCAGCAACTTTCGCCAATTCCTCAGCACTAAAAACCGTATTCCCGACAAACTCAAACCGTTCCACTACCAAGGTTGTAGATGGTGTCTGTGGAGTCACTTGGGGTTGGTTCGGTATTGGTGAGGGAATTGGTAGCAATTGGTCAGGTGGTGGTAATACTGGCAACGGTTGGGCTTCTGGGAGGGATTCTCTCGAAGGTGGTTTAACCTCTGGAGGTACTTGGGCTAATAAAGGTTGTGTATGGAAGCTAGGAACAACCAGAGCGATTAGTGCAAATATCTCGCGCCAATATACAAATAAACTCGATTTTTTGGTTATTTCTCCAATTTTTTGGCTAGATGCAACATCAAGACAAGTCATAATTTATTCTTTTCCTTCTGAGCAACCCCGCATAATTGACTAGATAACCCAGGCTGGAAATTAGTAGAAATTACAGGTTGGGCAATTAAAACTATATCACCATTAGCATTACGTGCCATACCCTGAGCTTCCACTAAAGGCGCAGTAGTAGATATCATCCCTATAGGTAAAATTGCCTGATTACCTTCTGATCTTGTCACCCATTTAGCTGGTAATACTCCAGGAGTCAGCACATCATCAGGACTGGGTGGGATACCTCCACGTCCAGTGACAACAAATTCACTTTGACTCTGAGCAACATTACTATTATTAGAATTACAACCTTGAGCAATTAATCCTGACGGGTCTACGAGGTCTGTAGGTATTGCAACGAGTCCTTGACTGGGATCAATTCCTAAAGTTGTAATCTCTACATCTCCATCATCTCCACTATCAGAACTAGCACTAATATCACTACTTCTATTCTCACGAATTTTTTCTAAGTCGTTTGTATTTAATCCTTTTCTTCTTGTCAATCCAAAAGTCTGAACAGCCTTAATATCAATCTTGCCACCCTTACCACCAAAGGCATTAGCAATAATATCACTATCTTCTGTAGGGACGGCAATTATATAACCATTTTCCGCATTGATAGTAATTGTGCCACCATCTCCAATAATTCCTCTTGAACCAGCTTTCGAGGAAATTTGACTATCATTACGCAGAAGTAAATTCTCTGTTGTAATTTTAATATCACCACCCTTACCACTCTCATTTTTGGCACTTAGAAAAGCATTATCTAATTTCAGAAAATTAGTTTCTAGGGTAATAGTTCCAGCCGAACTTTCGGGGTCAATATTTTCACTATTAACTTGTATGATTGCTTTGGAGTTTAAATTAATATTAGAGCTAGTGATTTTAATGTTCCCTGCATTTCCTCTACCGAAGGCACTAGCGGTAATTTGACTATTATTAGATAGAGATAGGTCATCGGCTTTGATGTCAATACTTCCACCATTACCCACTGCTCCTGATTCTACTTGATTATATAATTGACTATTCTTATCAAAAGATATCGTATCCTTCGCTTCTATTAAAATATTTCCTGTATTACCCTTACCAAAAGTGCTAGTGTCAATAAAGGCATCATTAGTAAGATTAAGACTGCCTGTTTTAATTTCTATATTTCCACCCTTAGCTTCTGCTCCTCTTCGCACTGCATTGATAATGCTACCAGCATTAGACAAACTTGTTTCATTCTGAACATTTATAGTAATATTTCCAGCAGTTCCTTTTCCATATATAGAGGTATCTAATTGAGAGTTATTAATAAAAAGGGAATTTGTGGAGATGTTAATATTTCCACCATTTCCATTACTAATAAGAGACTTAATCTCGCTATTATTTGTAATGGTGGTACTACCATGTGATTTAATATAAATTAATCCTGCTTGACGGTCGCGTTCTGCATTTTCAGGATTTGGATTTTTGTCTGTCGTTGTTAAATTACTGTGATTAATTTCAATATTTTGTGGAGAGAATGAATCATGAAACCCAACAAAGATGCGTCCAAAATTTCCATCTGCATTAATTTCACTTTTATTTATTTCAATGCGATCTTTGGCATGAATAGATATATCACCAGCCAGTCCACTAAATTTATTTTCGGCACTAACTTTAGTGTTATTTGCTATGTAAACAGAACCCATTACAGATGTAATCTGAATTGTAGAAAATTCGCTTGTATCTTTCGGAATATTACTGATAATATTGCTATTTTTGATAGAAATATCTCCATTGGCTATTAGAGAAATATCTCCTGTTTCAGAATTAGAATTTATGTTCGTGTTGCTAACTTGAATATCTCCTGTTGCTTCTAAGGTTAAATCGCCACCTGCTTCTAGTGTTCCCTGTAAATCCAAATTTTCCGCACTGAGAGTTAAATCATTTTCAGTTATTAAATTCCCCTGACTGCTAATATCCCCTAGTTGTGAACCAAACTGTACACCTTCAGAAACACTCATTGTTAATAATGGTATTTGGGGATTAGTGGCATTAAATTCACTCCCATCTGGAAATGTAAAACTATTAGCTGTAGTTGCAAAAAATGAACCTTGGATATCTAATGAGGCATCTTTACTAAAAATTATCCCATTGGGATTAAGTAAATAAAGATTTGCATTACCATTTACTCCCAATGTTCCTAAAATATGAGAAATATTATTTCCTGTTACTCGACTAAAAATATTATTTATTTCTGGTGGATTAGCAAAATATACTCTCTGTCCGTTATTAACATTAAATTCTGAGAAGCTATGAAATAGACTATTTTCCCTTTTTGCACCACCTTCTATAACATCAGTAAGTTGATTTTTAATATTCACTCCTGGTGTGACGAGAGAGTTTTCATTACCCAAAGTGGCATCAGGTGTAATTTGTGCTGATACTATTTCAGGGGTGGATACAAGCAAGACGGACAAAGAGGTAATTGTCCTCATTACCATCGAAAACCTAGTTTGATATTGACTAAAATGGTTGTTGTTACTCACGTTACATTAAATGATATTGTACTGGTGTTGACAATTAAATATACTAAGCTGTAAGTTATATTACGTCAATTTGAATACATGGAGCATCCTTTTAAGCTTACTTTTAATCAAAAACAAACCGCATTGGCAATTAAAGTATCTGAAGTTGCTGAACTGCCTTATGCACTCGGACAAATAAATCTCACTAGTTCCCAGCCGGTTTTAGTCATAGTCGGGGGTGCAAGTCAGATTAGCGATATTGATTTCCTGCGGATTCAAAGCTTGTTTGTGGAAGTTTTAGCTCCCATTGCTGAAACCTTGGGCGCTTATGTGGTAGATGGAGGTACAGATGCGGGGGTGATGCGATTAATGGGTTATGCCCGTAATCATATCAATGCCCGGTTTCCGTTAATTGGTGTCGCGCCAGTGGGTAAAGTGGTTCTATCGGAGCAAACTACAACACCAGCAGATGATGCTTCACCTCTACAGGCTGATCATACTCATTTTGTCCTAGTTCCTGGCAATAATTGGGGTGATGAATCTCCTTGGATAGTAGATGTTGCCACTGTTTTAGCTGGGGAATATCCATCGCTAACGGTGCTAATTAATGGCGGAGAAATTACCTTTGTGGATGCGTTGAGTAGTATTACTGCGGGAAGATTAGTGATAGCGATCGCTGGTAGTGGCAGAACAGCCGATAAACTTGCTTTAGCTTTAAGTGGAAATACCACTGATGAACGCGCTACAAAATTAGCTGCATCTGGCAAATTACAAACAATTAATTTAGATGCAGAACCAGAAGAGTTAACTAAAACAATTACTAATTTACTTTCTAATGGAGGAGTGAATCATGGCTAATAAAGACCCTTATCGGGAGTTTTTAAAGAAAGATTTTGGTGAGATTTTTGATACATTAAAACTACCAGATTTACAAAGAAAGTTTTTAAATTCTCGGTGGTTAGATCAAGTTCTCTGGATGGAAGCACAAGCGGGAAAAGCACGAAATCGGTATTACACCGCGAGGATAATAACGATAGTTGGTGGTATAATTCTCCCGGCTTTAGTTAGTCTGAATTTTAATAATGGTAAAGTCAGAGATATTCTTGTTTTGGGAACTTTTGGTCTTAGTCAAGTTGTGGCGATTAGTGCCGCTGTCGAGGAATTTTTTCACTATGGAGAACGTTGGCGACACTATCGCCGCACAGTAGAATCTTTAAAAACCCAAGGTTGGCAATTTTTTCAATTGACGGGTTCTTATGTTATTTATAAAACTCATGAAGAGGCATTTACCTCTTTTGCTGGACAGGTAGAAGAAATTATTCAACGGGATGTAGAAATTTACGCTACTCAAGTTGTTCAAGAGAAGAAACGGGAAGATAAGAATAATGAAAATAGCATTAATAATGATGATCAAAGTGATCAATTAGAAATTACTAAAAGTAGTTCTCTGAAAACCACTGCTCAAGATGATTCTGTAGCCCTAGATTGGGATGATAATTCCGTTGATAATTCTGTTTCTAAAGTGGGTAAATCTGCGGTTAATTCATAGTAGATAAAAAGCTAACTATAGGGAACAGGGAATTTGAATTTATGAAAATACTCATCCTCAATGCCGGTTCTAGCAGCCAAAAGAGTTGTCTGTATGATATTACATCCCCAATTCCTAATTTAGCCCCCCAACCTCTTTGGGAAGGAAAAATAAATTGGACTGAAGACCAAAATCAGGCAGAAATTACAGTTAAAACCGCTACAGGTGCAAAACTGCAAGAAACCCTGGCTGCTGATTCTCGACAGATGCAATTTACTCATTTGTTATCTACTCTTACAAATGGTGAAACCAAGGTAATTGATGATTTAGCAGCCATAGATGTGGTAGGACATCGAGTAGTACATGGTGGGCAAGATTACCAAGAGGCTGTGATAATTACTGAAGATGTTAAACAGGCGATCGCTCATCTATGTAATCTAGCCCCAGCCCACAATCCAGCCGCTTTAGCTGGCATTGAAGCCATTGAAAATAGTCTGGGAAATATCCCCCAAATCGCAGTTTTTGATACCGGATTTCACCGGACATTACCCGATGCCGCAGCCATCTATCCTATCCCATATCAATTAGTAGAGCAAGGTATTCGCCGTTACGGCTTTCATGGCATCAGTCATCAGTATTGTGCCAATCGAGCAGCGGAAATTCTTGGTCAAGATATACAATCTCTGCGAATAATTACCTGTCATTTAGGCAATGGTTGTTCTTTAGCAGCCATCAAAAATGGTTGCAGTATTGACACCACAATGGGATTTACTCCCCTAGATGGTTTAATGATGGGTAGCCGCAGTGGTTCAATTGATCCAGGGATTTTAATTTATTTATTGCAACAGTATAATTACTCTAGTCAAGAATTAGATAATGTGTTAAACAAAGCTTCAGGATTAAAAGGTATTTCTGGAGTATCTAGTGATTTAAGAGCAGTGATAGCCGCAAAAGACCAAGGTAATCAACGCGCTCAACTCGCTTGGGATATATACGTACATCGCCTCCGGGCTGGTATCGGAGCAATGCTGGCTAGTTTACAAGGTTTAGATGTTTTAGTCTTTACCGCTGGAGTCGGTGAAAACTCCCCAGCAATCCGTCAAGCTGCTTGTGAAGCTTTGGGATTTTTAGGACTGAAAATTGATTCAGCTAAAAATCACCAACAACCCATTGATATTGATATTGCCACATCTGATTCCACAGTGCGAGTCTTAGTCATAGAAACTCAAGAAGACTGGTCAATAGCTCAACAATGTTGGAAATTACTGCAACAATGATAGAGGAGTCAGGAGTCAGGAGTCAGGAGTCAGGAGAAAAAAGAAGAAAATCCCTCCCTATTACCCATTACCCATTACCCATTACCCATTACCCATTACCCATTACCCATTACTCATTACCCATTACCCATTACCCATTCCCTATTCCCTTACTATGTTTTTATCTCGTGAAGCTATTATCACACCCTTAGTTGCTTGCTTTTGTATTGTCAGTATTAGCTTAATGCAAATACCAAAACTGCAAAAACTATTAATTAATAAACAATCTATTTCTGTAGAAGCTCTCCAAAAAGACCTCAAAAAAGAAAGTTTTCGCTTAAACTTACTTCAGGCAATCCCCAGTTTTAGTTATAAAAACCTCATTGCCAATTGGGTATATATTGATTTTTTGCAATTCTTCGGTGATGATGAAGCCAGAAATAAAACTGGATACAGTATCAGCCCAGAGTATTTTGAAGTTATTTTAGACCGTGATCCACGTTTTTTGGAAGCTTATTTAAGTCTTTCTATAAGTAGTTCTTTATACGGTGGTATGCCAGATAGGACTATAGCTTTGATGGAAAAAGGATTAAAATCTTTATCACCACAAATTCCCCCCAGATCATATTATATTTGGCGTTATAAAGGCACAGATGAGCTATTATTTTTAGGTAATGCTCAATCATCAAAGAAATCTTTTCTCAAAGCCGCAGAATGGGCAAGCACTTATACTGATGAAGAAGGTAAGCAAGTAGCATTTATTTCTCAGAAAACTGCCGAATTTTTGAGTAAAAATCCTGATAGTAAAGCAGCACGAGTGGCTACATGGGCAATGGTTTTAAACAATAATATAGATAAAAAAACTCGCAAACGAGCAATTAAGGAAATTGAAGCCTTGGGAGGAAAGGTCGTTACAAATGCCGACGGCACAGTTAGTATTAAAGCACCAGAAAAAGATTGATTGGTTATTGGTCATTGGTCATTGGTCATTGGGTAATTTTCTCCGAACTCCGAACTCCGAACTCCTGACTCCTGCGAAGAATCGTTACAATAGAAATCCCACTATCCTCATCTTTTAGACCTGTGGGGTAGAAGAGATTATTTTGATCATGACAGGAGGGTTATTTTAAGATATATTAAGATAAGTTAACATAATTATCATAATGTCCTCTTCCTTAGAGAAGCTAGGTATAAGCAGCAAACAAGTACAGGAGAATCAACATCGGTGAATAATAAAAGATGGCGAAATACGGGGCTGTACGCGCTCCTTTTTATAGTTGTTATTGCGCTAGGAACGGCATTGTTTGACAAACAACCTCAAAGCCGAGAAACATGGCGTTACAGTCAATTTATCCAAGAAGTTGAAAAAGGCAGAGTTGAGAGAGTTAGTTTGAGTTCTGACCGGTCTACAGCCTTGGTGACACCTAAATATGACCCTAACAAAAAGATTGTTACCTTAGTTAATGACCCAGATTTAATCAATACTTTAACCACTAAAGGTGTTGATATTGCCGTATTACCTCAAGCAGACGAAGGATTTTGGTTTAAGGCTCTCAGCAGCTTATTCTTCCCTGTATTGTTGCTAGTTGGTTTATTTTTCCTCCTCCGTCGCGCTCAAGGTGGTCCAGGTAGCCAAGCTATGAACTTTGGTAAATCTAAAGCCAGAGTGCAAATGGAACCCCAAACTCAAGTTACCTTTGGTGACGTTGCGGGTATTGACCAAGCCAAATTAGAACTAAATGAAGTTGTAGACTTTTTAAAGAATGCCGATCGCTTTACCGCCATTGGTGCAAAAATTCCTAAAGGTGTACTTTTAGTTGGACCTCCAGGTACAGGTAAAACCCTCCTTGCGCGGGCTGTTGCTGGAGAAGCTGGTGTTCCTTTCTTCTCAATTTCTGGTTCTGAATTTGTGGAAATGTTCGTTGGTGTGGGTGCTTCCCGTGTCCGCGATTTATTTGAACAAGCAAAAACCAATGCTCCTTGTATCGTCTTTATTGATGAAATTGACGCAGTAGGTCGTCAACGGGGTGCTGGTTTAGGTGGTGGTAACGACGAACGGGAACAAACCCTCAACCAGTTACTAACGGAAATGGATGGTTTTGAAGGTAACACTGGGATTATTATTATTGCTGCTACCAACCGTCCTGATGTATTAGATGCTGCTTTATTACGTCCAGGTCGTTTTGACCGTCAAGTTGTGGTAGACCGTCCCGACTACGCTGGTAGAAGTGAAATCTTGAGAGTTCACGCTCGTGGTAAAACTTTATCTAAAGATGTAGATTTGGATAAAATCGCCCGTCGGACTCCTGGTTTTACCGGTGCAGATTTATCTAACTTACTCAACGAAGCCGCAATTTTAGCCGCCCGTCGGAATTTAACTGAAATTTCGATGGATGAAATTAATGATGCAATTGACCGTGTATTAGCGGGTCCCGAAAAGAAAGACCGGGTAATGAGCGAAAAGCGCAAAACTTTGGTTGCATACCATGAAGCAGGTCACGCTTTAGTTGGGGCTTTAATGCCTGACTATGACCCTGTGCAAAAGATTAGCATTATTCCTCGTGGTCAAGCGGGTGGTTTAACTTGGTTTACTCCTAGCGAAGACCGTATGGACACTGGTTTATATAGCCGTGCTTATTTGGAAAATCAAATGGCTGTGGCTTTAGGTGGTCGTTTAGCTGAAGAAATTATCTTTGGTGAAGAGGAAGTTACAACTGGTGCTTCTAATGATTTACAGCAAGTGGCTAGAGTAGCTAAACAAATGATAACTCGGTTTGGGATGAGCGATCGCTTGGGTCCAGTTGCCCTTGGTCGTCAACAAGGAAATATGTTCCTGGGTCGAGATATCATGTCAGAACGTGACTTCTCAGAAGAAACCGCTGCTGCTATTGACGAAGAAGTTCGGAAGCTAGTAGATACTGCTTACAGTCGAGCTAAAGAAGTTTTAGTTGATAACCGCAAGGTATTAGATGAAATTGCTCAAATGCTGATTGAAAAGGAAACCGTAGACGCTGAGGAATTACAACAAATCCTTGGTAATAACGATGTGAAAATGGCAGCTTTTGCGTAATTTTTCTTAAACTTTTAATTAGGGTAATTCTGGTTTTTCTGGAATTACCCTTTTTTTATCTCATCGTATTTTTCTATAAACTTGCATGATACTATTGTTTAATTTATTATTCGATTCCATAAAGGCATCATTACTAGTACTGTGCGGCGTAAGTGAATGAACCATTTTTAATCCTTGTAATCAATCAAATTTTCGCGGTTTTTAATGGTCATCTTATTTGCGCCGTGTTGTACTAGATATCATGGAAGTTTTACCATTACCCAATAATTGGCAAGATATTCAACCTGACGTTGTATATTCTTCGACTTATGATTTGCAAGTTTCATTTAGCGACGAACAAATAAAATTAGGTATAAGATATGATAGTAAAGGAAAGCATTTAAAGGCAATTGCGAAAGGGTTAGTACACCCACAGGGTAGTATTGGGCTTGTTGATTCTCAAGAAAAAGGATATAATTTAAAATCTAAAGTCTTAGGTAGCGGTGGTGATAGACGGTTTCACGCCAAATATGTTAATGGTATATTACATTTTCCTGGTTTTGTAACACAACATTAATCCAGAATAGATTATGACTACACTTCAATTGAAAAATCACCAAATCTGGCAAGATTTAACTGAAATATTAGAAAATTTAGATACTAATTCTCTTGTTCAAAAACATCTTGAACAATGCTGTTATACAATCAATGGTTATTGGGATGAACAGGATGAATATTATGACTCAATTACTTTACCTCATCCCATAGAAGCAAAATTAGTCAGCAGTTTTGTAGGTGTTACCCAAGATAACCGTTTTCTAAAACTCAAATTTTCTCTTATTGGTACTACTACTATTTATGCTAAAATTATCCCTCATGATCCCCATGATAAACCTTACCCATTCGGAAGTCCAATAATTCAAAAAATAGGTGAGTTAGTTCTTATCTATAATGAAAATATGGAATTGATTGATGAAAATTGGCTTTTAGATATAGATTCTCCTTTACTTGTGCTTGATAAAAGACAAGTTACGAACACCTAAGATAATTGTAGGTTGGGTAGAACGAAGTGAAACCCAACAAAATCTAAGTGGAATCGCAATTCCTCGTAGGTTGGGTTGACGCAAGGAAACCCAACATTAATATTATTTGCCCCATCTAATTATCTGACTTTAAATATACTCTTGAAAAAGTAGGAAATCGCATCAAAGTTATCGAATATAATAGACGTATTGTTGATTACACTTACGATAATTTGTATCGGTTGACCCAATAGAAAATCATTGATGCCGTTAATGGCGATCGCATCTATGGTTACACTTATGATAGAGTAGGCGACTGTAATACTAAAAGTGAAATTGTCAACGGTACGACAAGGACTTGCATGATACCATTATTAAATTTTTATTTTATCCTATTTGTAAAACTAAGGTTTCTTCTCCTGGTACAATCAAGGTTTTTCCTACTGGTAAAATAGCTAAAGCATTTGTTTGAGCTAGATTAATTAAGTTCCCAGAGTTTAAATTTCCACTTGTTTGATGAAATTCATAAATACCATCATTTAAATTTAAAGTACCCCAAATATAAATTTCTATTTTCCCGTTAGATTTTAATTCGGAATGGGATTTCACTTTTAAAAGCTTTGCTTCCCAACCTGTCTTAATTCCCGAAAGTTTTTTAATTGTTGGTTGGACAAATCGCCAAAATATCACTAAAGCCGAAACGGGATTTCTTGGTAAACCAAAATAAAGAGAATTAGGAAATGTGGCAAATGTGAGGGGTTTTCCTGGACGCATTTGCACAGCCCGAAAATGGATTTTTTGCCCTAAGAGTGCGTTGTTTAATTACTGTTGATAAGGAGTAAGTAGGTGTATATAATAAAAGCGAAATTTATTGCGTTTTGTAAAATGGCTGAAACTCAATCAAAATCTCGCATTGAGACAACTTTACATACCGTTACATACCTTTAAATTTTTCTGTTCACTGACTTAAATCCCTAATCTATTATAAAACTAATTAATTGGGGATTAGATTTTTTAACACTTCATGATAAATTTATACTTAAATTCAATAATAATACTGTATTTTTAATCATAAAAGTATGTAAAGATGATAAGTATATAAACTGAGTATGTATACATGGTGTTAGATGTCGCAGATTATACGCTAGATTCTGCTACCAGTCTTAATCTAAGCGGAACGAACCAGCTATTTACAAATATTGACTCAATAGGTAATACCTTTTTAGTCAAAGATGCAACCAACAAATACTTTGCCCAAATAGGAACAGCTACCCCAATTGCTATCGAAAATAGTGGACAACAAATCTACGAAAACATCCACGGTTCAGACTGGCAAACTATAGCAACAGAAACCGTCAATGGAGATAACCAAGTTCTCTGGAAAAATGTTTCTGGAAACTACCTGCATATCTGGCATTTAGATAATAACTGGAATTGGGCTTCTTCTGAGGGAGCATGGGCATTAAATTCGGCTGAAGCTTGGGGTAAAGAATCTGTTTTTGGTATAGATGCTAATGGTGATGGTGTTATTGGCAATCCTTACATTCCAATTGACTCAATAGGTAATACCTTTTTAGTCAAAGATCCAACCAACAAATACTTTACTCAAGTAGGAATAAATAGCCCAACTGCCATTAAAAATGGTGGACAACAAATCTCCCAAAACATCTACGGTTTAGACTGGCAAACTCTAGCCACAGAAACCGTCAATGGAGATAACCAAATTCTGTGGAAAAATACTGCTGGAAACTATCTACATATCTGGCATTTAGATAATAATTGGAATTGGGTTTCCTCTGAAGGACAATGGGCATTAAATTCTCCAGAAGCTTTAACTCAAGAAACTAAGTTTGGGATAGATGTTAATGGTGATGGCAAAATTGGCTATGGAATCATAGAAGCAATTGGTAATACCAAGCTAGTCAAAGATGCAGCTAATGAATACTTTACCCAAATAGGAACAAATACTCCAACGGCTATCAAAAATGGTGGACAACAAATCTACCAAGATATCTACGGTTCAGGATGGCAAACTATAGCAACAGAAACCGTTAATGGAGATAACCAAGTCCTCTGGAAAAATGTTGATGGTAACTATCTACATATCTGGCATTTGGATAATAACTGGAATTGGGTTTCTTCTGAGGGACAATGGGCATTAAATTCTCTAGAAGCTTCAACTCAAGAAACTAATTTTGGGATAGATGCTAATGGTGATGGTTTTATTGGTTATGATACTTTGAATACTGCCAGAGATATTGTTATTGGTTCTCGTCCGATTTATGATTCTGTAAGTAATCTTGATCTTAATGATTTTTATCGTTTTACAGTTAGTCAATCAGGTATTTTCACAGCTAATCTAACTGGATTAACTGGAGATGCAGATGTCCGTTTGATTCAAGATAAAAATAACAATGGAGTCATAGATACTGCTCAATTATATAATTCTACTACGGGTATAATAGATACAGGTGAAATACTAGCTTGGCAATGGGAAAGAGGTACAGGAAATGAGGCGCTTCGTAGTTTCCTAAATCCCGGAACTTATTATTTACAAGTAATGAGTTATAACAATCAAACTGCTAATTACAATCTCGCTACTAATTTTACACCTGCTGTTAGTGATGATCGCAAATTCTCTATTCAACTCAACGTGGATAGCAGTATGAATGCCACTGCTCAAGCGACAATTCGTAAAGCAGCAGATTTGTGGGAAAAAGCCATTTCTTACAGCAGTTTCAATGGTTCTCATATTTTAACTGTTAATGTATCTAAGGATAGTTCATTACCAGGTTGGATGGGCATAGCCACAGGACAAATTACGAGACGAGATGCGAATGGTCGATATATACCGATATCAGGAGAAGTTCGATTAAGCCCTGACGTTGTGAATGATTTGAATAAAGTTAGTAATTCTGAACGTAACCCAGGTCTATTAGTCCATGAAATAGGTCATATTTTGGGACTTGTGGGTTGGGCTGCAAATAGTATTGATAAATCTACATGGACTTACAATGCGAATACCTACGCAGGTTGGGTTTATGGAGAATTAAAGGGTACATTCACCCAAACTACTATACCAATGATGACAGGTATGGGTCCTCTTTATGACTATACTCATCATTGGAACAAAGATGTTTTTGGGGCTGAGACAATGACTAGCACTATTATGTCTTTGAGCCAACTTTCTTTAGCCGCTTTGAGAGATGTGGGTTGGAATATTAACTATGGTGTAGCTCAACCCTATTCTCTACCCGCGCTAGGTGGTACGGGGAATACTTTGACTACTGCGGTCACTGACTTAGGTACGCTTACGGCTGGTAGTAATTGGATTTGGAAACTGAATAATGTTGTTAACAGCGAATTTCCTGATCAGTTTTACAAGATTAAGTTGGATGGAATTGGCACATTAAATGCAACCCTTGATGGCTTAACTGCTGATGCAAACATGAGACTAATTTATGATGCTAATAATAATGGCATTATAGACGCAGGTGAGGTAATTGCTACTTCCACAAATACGGGTACTGCATCTGAATCTTTTAATCTTTCTAACTTAGCTGCGGGAACTTATTACGTTAACGTTTATGCTACTAATTATGTTGACTCTTTTGGTAACAAAGTTAATATCAAGACTTCTTACAATTTGAATTTTAATAAATTCGCAGCATCAGCACCACCAATAGGCAATAATTTAAACACAGTTACTTATGATATGGGTAACTTTGGTCCGGGTTGGGCTACTGCATGGAACGGCACAGTTGGTGATAGCAATTTTGATGATCTTTTCCGTTTCAACTTTACCGAAAATGCTAACTTCACAGTTAATCTTATAGGTTTAACTGATAATGCAGATATAAGCGTAATTTACGATAGCAATAAAAACGGTTTGATTGACACAGGTGAAGTAATTCTCACTTCAAATAATCTAGGAAATCTATCAGAAAGTATTACTCGTGCTGGCTTGCTTCCTGGTACTTACTACTTCCATATTAATCGAGTCGGTTCTGCGAATACTCCCTATCAATTCAGAATAGCTGCTTTTACTGACTTTGGTACGGTAGTTGCCGGAACTGCTCGGAACAGGATATATAATAACAATGTTAATGTTAACGACGGTTTTCCTAACAAGTTTTACAAGATTAAGTTTGATGGAATTGGCACATTAAATGCAACTCTTGATGGCTTAACTGATGATGCAAACATGAGACTGATTTATGATGCTAATAATAACGGTATTTTTGAACCTAGTGAAGTAATTGCAACTTCCACAAATACGGGTACAACATCAGAATCTTTTAATCTTTCTAATTTAGCTGCGGGAACTTATTACGTTGACGTTTATGCAACCAATTACGTTGACTCTTTTGGTAACATAGTCAACATCAATACTGCTTACAATTTGAACACAACATTAACAGTCTCTGCACCACCAATAGGTAACAATTTAAAAATAGTTAATCATGATTTTGGTACTTTAACTCCAAAGGTATACAATTATTATTATGTTGTTAACGGATTCGTGGGTGATAGCAGTATTGATGACCTTTTCCGTTTCAATTTTGCTGGAACTACTAACCTCACATTTTCTCTCACAGGCTTAACTGATAATGCGGATATGAGCCTAATTTATGATAGTAATAATAACGGCTTAATTGATCCAGGTGAAGTGATTGCTACTTCAACAAATCTAGGAAATCTATCAGAAACAATTACTCTTTCTGGCTTACTTGCTGGTAATTACTATCTTTACGTTTATAGATTTGCTTCCACTGTTAATACTCGATACAGATTGCAATTAGAGAATTTGGTTATTACCTAAACTCTATTTTTTGATATGGTTTGTAGGGAGCAGATTATGAAAATTTCTGATCAAAACAGACAATTATCATAGTTGCCCACCTTACCCATCTTTTGATTAAAATTGACAAATTCCCAACTTTTTGAGGTGCGATCGCTGTTTGGGATGTGGGGAAGTGCGATCGCTTTTGGGGATGCGGGGAAGTGCGATCGCTTTTGGGGATGTAGATATCTGCGACATCATTTCTTTTAAGGATGAATGTAGGTGTAAAGGTTTAGCCCTGCTAAACCCTTACAAGTTATGGTAAAAAGTTCGATAAAATCAACGTAATTCCTCAATCTAAAAATGTCCTATAATCCACAAATTTACCATTGGTGTTCCATGTAATACTCAATCCCTAGCTCGCTTGATTACCTCGAATTAAATAGCGAACTTCCTCAAGTATAACATTAAATCTCTGATCGCTTTCAGCCTGTCTTTCTTTTATTAATTCCATATTTTGTTGATTTTGAGCAGCCAATTGTAACAAAGCTTGAGCAGTTATTCTTAAACCATCTATACCATCTTTAACCTCAGTCATACTTTCTCTTAATTCACTTACACTTGATGCTAATTCATCAAGCATTTCGTCATTCCAGCGTTCTATAGTCATAGTATATTCCTAATTACAAACTCAATTCATATTTCCTATTTTACAATACAATAACTTGCTTTGAGATTAGGAGCGATAGCAAAGCTGACCGAAGATATGGCTGTTAGGGATGGTAGGATTGTAGGGTTTTTGTACCTCATAACACCAGGAAGTGCTGTATGTACTCAAGAGCCTGTTTTTTCGCGCAGAGACGCGGAGAGTTAATTCGCTATTATCCTATTTGTAAAACTAAGGTTTCTTCTCCTGGTAAAATTAAGGTTTTTCCTACTGGTAAAACAGCTAAAGCATTTGTTTGAGCTAAGTTAATTAAGTTCCCAGAATTTAAATTTCCACTTGTTTGCTGAAATTCATAAATACCAGCATTTAAATTTAATTTACCCCAAATATAAGTTTCCATTTTCCCGTTAGATTTTAATTCGGAATGGGATTTCACTTTGATAAATTTCGCTTCCCAACCTTTATTAAGTCCTGAAAGTTTTTTGATTGTCGGTTGTACAAATCGCCAAAATGTCACCAAAGCCGAAACGGGATTTCCCGGTAAACCAAAATAAAGAGAATTGGGAAATGTTGCAAATGTTAAAGGTTTTCCTGGACGCATTTGCACAGAACGAAAATGGATTTCTGCCTCTAGAGAGGCTAATATATTATCAATATAATCATAATCACCAACAGAAACTCCACCAGAAGAAAGAACTATATCAGAGTTATTAATGGCATAATTTATAGTTTCTGTTAAAGCAGTTTGATCATCTTTAACAATTCCTAACATTAACACTTCTGCACCTAACTCTCTTACCAAAGCAGCTAAAGCATATTGGTTAGAATCTACTATTTGTCCAGGTTTTAGAGTTTGTTCTGGTGTTACCAACTCATCACCACTAGAAAAAATTGCCACTCGTGGACGACGGAAAACATTGATTTTATGTAATTGTGCAGCCGCTAAAATAGCAATTTCTGATGCGTTGAGGGGAATTCCTGCTGGTAAAAGTTCTTTTCCCGCTTGGTAAAAGTCTCCTTGGTGTCTAACAAACTCTTGGGGTTGCGGTGCAGTAAGAATAGAAACGTAATTTTCTTGCAAATTAGTTTTTTCCTGCATGACTACAGTATCCGCACCTTTTGGGATTATTGCCTGACAGGAGGACAAGATAGCTAGAAGGTAGATAGAGCAAGCTCCATAGCTCTTTGCCCTTTGATGTAATCCTTCAACCGATAGCGGCTAAATTGCATTAGTTCTTCTATACTTTTTTGGAACATTTGATGTACCCCAAGCCAATAATAGAGATGTTGACCTACATAAAAACTGCTGTGTCTGCGTTG
>NZ_VIKX01000146.1 GCF_009711935.1 Dolichospermum sp. UHCC 0259
AATAGCCCCCCTATTCTCTCTCAAATTCACAATTTTTTGCTTGACAGACCACTAGTTGATTGCGGACTCTTTCCGAACGTGATTGCTGATACTCCCGCAACAACTGGGAAATCTTATGTTTCAGTTCATTGTTATTTGTTTCGTTGGTAGTTGTACTAGTCATAACAGTTTGATTTCTAAATAAGTAGGTTGGATATATAGTTGGTTTTAAACTAGCTGCGATCGCATTTTTTTCTTGCTTTTGAGTGAGATGTTGCCTGTGTTCTGTTTTCCCTATTGGGACAACTCTATGTCACCTGTAACTATAGGCACTGAAATGAAATTCGGTATCTCAGGTAAAAGCTATACAGCAAGAGGCTTTTAACTGCTGACTCTCGCCTATATGTCAACTACAAGTTTTACCTCTACAAAATTGCCGTAAATATGTTAAAAAGTACAATCAGTAATTGCAATATTGTTACAATATTTTTTTACTCAACCGATATAAGTATGCTTCGTAATTTATTAAACAACTGTCATAGACTTAAAATATACAATTGGCTATCTAATATTAAACCGGGATTGTACCTAATTTAACTAATTAATCATGAGATTTGCTTATAGGTCTTGGGAATTAAAGGTAGTTGATGATTATCAGGCTTGGGGCTGCGATTATTTTTGTTTATCTACTGCCTTCTTTTGATTGACCAAGTAATATTACGTAATTAAATAATTAAGTTCATCTCAAACCTGAAAACATAAAAATAAAATAAAATTTCAAGTCAGTAAATTTACACAAATAGTAAAAGTCCTAGTTTCCCAAAAAAAAACCAAGATGCACATTAATAGCTGAGTACATCCTGGTTGGGGTAATTACCACAAATAAATTATTGTGACTTCTGAAGTCTTTTTCATTTTCAACATCATAGAGGTATATTAAGTTACTAAATTACTGCAATATTTATGGACTATACTCTCCTATGATGTTGTATCAATATTTAGGAAAGAGGTTCAATCCGTGCGTAGAATAAACCACGAATCTTCACTTCTTTAGGTTCACCTGCACCTAAATCTGTATCCGAAGGTTGTTCACTTTCAAAAGTCCCAGCGATTTCACCAGAAGTATTGTCTACTTTGGCTACTTGTAAGGAAATTTTACCTGTGAGAATTTCTGCACGTTTGACGTTAGTACGAGTCAATTCTTCATTATCAGATCCGGCTGGTAAAGCTACAGCGTTATCATAGCCACTGACAACACCACGACCTTTAGGATCTAAGAAAGCAGCACCACGATAGGAAGGTACTTTAAAAGTTCCTTCAAAGTCAGTGGATGTATTGATGCTGGTTAAATTAGGTTGTGTTTGTGCAACTAAGTTTTTGATGGTAAATAAGAAGGGTACTAGTTCACCACCAGGAAGTTTAACAGTGATAGCTTGGAAGTCAAGACCATCTTCTTCTGTAAAGGTTAAGCTCTTGTCCTCATTGCTGGTGAGCAGACCTTGTACTTGGTCAATGGTAGAAGTATATCTAGTCATAACTTTACCAGGGACAAATTCTGCAACTTGACGTTTGTTAGCAGGTTCTTCTTTCACAAAGTAACTGGTTGGTTCTAAACAAAGTTCTTTGATACTATATTTCACGCTGGGATCAACAGCAATTGAACCACGACTAGTTTCTGCCAGTTGGGGGCATTTATTAGCCAAGCCTGTGCCGCGAATTTGTTCGTAAGTGAGTACATCACGGACGCTTGTGGAAGGTTCATCACTGCAAGCGGTGATTAGCCCTAAGCATAGAGCCAAGAAAGCAACAATTAAAGCGCGATACCTCATGGTTAACCTCAATTTCAAAAATTAATATCTAAGTTGTCAAACTGCTGTAGTAAACGTACTTGGACGCATTCCGTTCCTGAGTCGGCAATTTAAACCATAGACTAAGCAGCGAACCACATCCATTTTTGATGATGTATGTGTTTTCAGGACATACAGCAAGAGTGTTTGGATAGGGAAATTAGCCAGATCATACGATTTTTTTTAACTCAAAATCAAAGCGCTCTAGTGGTTAAATTTGGCTGTTGTCCAGCACAAATCATGGAAAAGCCTTCTCTACCTTACCATCAAGGATTCTCGTTACTTGAGAATAAGTAGGTGGACATTAAAAATTATTGTTATGAGGAGGGAATAGGCAAGAGGCAAGAGGTAAGAGGCAAGAGGGGACAGGTTTTGGGATCACGACAATTTTTAACGCCAACTTACTGATCACTAGTACAACACGGCATAAATAAACCAACCATTCTAAATTCAAAGCCAGACAGTGAGCCAGTTTAACCCCTGATTGGGGGATTCCTGAATTCGGCTTTATGACTCTTTTGTTGATCAATTTAGGGACTTTTCCAGTATCGTATTAGTTTTATGGAGTAAAACGTTCCATGAACCATGATCAAAATTGTGCATCTGGGGATTTATCCTGCCAACTACAGGCGATTTCCAGTGCGGTGAAAGATGTAGCTCAGAACTGTGAAGGAGATGTGATTGCATTATTGGCTTTGTTACGTCATTTAGAAATGTTGCACAAAGAAATTCGGGATGGGGTGTTTCAGGAAAATTTGCCAACTAATCGCCAAAGATTATACTCGCTGCTTCGAGATATTGAGTCTGAGGGTGGTTGGCCTTATATTGCTCGAATGCGAGTGCAAGCTTTGTTAGTAAATTTGTCGGAGGAAGTTAGTGATGAGGATGCTCTTCCCAACTATACTCATGATGTTTTCAACATTGATGACTCGTTAGAATAGTTCAATTTATTTTGTAGATTGGAATATTGATATTCATCAGAGGTTTACATGGCTGGGATATTATCAGTTTCTCGGACAAATTTAGCTCAACGCCGCCAAAAATTACGTCGGCAGCGACAACTCAAAATTCTTCAGGCTATTTGGCGGACTCTGGCTGTAAGTGGATTTGCTGCGGTTTTGTTCTGGGTAGCAATCCAACCGATGTGGGTGTTGAAGGATTCGGGGCAAATAGTGATTAAATCTGGTGGTCAGGTTTTGACTCAAAAGGATATTTATTCATTGTTGGGGTTGTCGTCTCCCCAGTCTTTATGGCGAGTTGAACCTTCTCTAGTTGCTGATTCTTTAAGACAACAACCGAATATTGCTCAAGCTACGGTTAGCCGTCGTTTATTACCTCCTGGTTTAATTATTGAAATCCAGGAACGAATACCTGTGGCGCTGGCTCAAGTAACTACAGATAAAACGGTGGCTAACTGTGTGCTGAGTCCGACTTTCACGGGTAAGTCGGCTGCGGTTAAGTCTTGTTTACAAAATAGCGGTACGGCTAACAAACAAAATGAACTGGGTTTGTTAGACGCTGGTGGCGTATGGATGCCTTTATCAACCTATATTTCCATTAACCCCAAGGCCAAATTACCTCGACTTATAGTAATTGGTGCGATCGCCCAATACAAGCCATTCTGGACACAACTTTATGAAGCTATCAGTAGTAGTTCTCTCAAGGTGACAGAAATTAATTTTCAAGATCCTACAAATTTAATTTTGAAAACTGAATTAGGAAATGTGCATTTAGGCAGCCCTAGCAATAGATTAACTGAACAAATTCAAGCACTTGTCCAAATGCGCCGTTTACCAAATAAAGTTAATCTTAGTAATATAGATTACATTGATCTCAAAAATCCTGCCATTCCATTAGTACAAATGAATCAAAAAAAACTAGGCTCAGTTATCAAGAAATCAGACTAACTGAACAAAATGTCAATCCGTTGACAATCAACATTTTTTCTTTCTACATCCTTCTGCTGTGTGTCTAGCTCAATAGACAAATCATCTAACTTAGTAACTTGAGTTGCTAATTTTATATTTTTGTAAATTAGGTATATATTATACATATAGATATGAGATTTTTTAGCCATTAGTTAAAAAATCATGTCAGAGGTTGTAAAGTTAGTCACTAAAAAATATTCATCAAAAAACGTGGGGAGGTTATTAAAAATTATTACTAGCATGAAGCTCTATCAAGCAGTTAATAACCAGTTGAATATCTGCCATCAAGCAGTTCCAACAGGTTGGAATCCACAGATAGGGTTGTTATAGTGGGTTTTGCCAAGGAGTTTGGTTAACGCTATTGTTGAAGTGATCTGTTGCTGATAAAAAGTATGAGATAAATAAATGTCTATACTTTTTAGAACTATACTTTTTAAGAATAGGGGGGAATCAGCAATATCAGGGGTTGATATAGAAGGAGTCACATAAGTCAGGAATCACTGAGTAAAATCCTGTGATCAACAGAGTTTCATTTGATGTCCTAACTATATTGTCCGTTGCCATATCATAAACTGTATAGTAAAAAAAATAAAATCCGCTGCCAAGATAAATTTTGGCAATTGCTTGACTCGTAGGTGAATTACACCGAAAAAAGTCGTTTATATACCTTTCACAAATCCAATGACACTTGATAATAACCAAGGCCTGAATCATAACTCTCAAACTCCGGGACAACTAGGGTTCTCTCCGGCTGTTAACTCAAATAATCCCTTTAATAACTCTGGGCTAAATTTTGCCCAAGGTAAGGATAGCAAGAGAATTTCTTCTGAAAATAGCGGTATTGGTGAAATTGTGCCAGGCCGTGTTGCTAATATTAAGGTGATAGGTGTCGGTGGTGGTGGTGGTAATGCTGTCAACCGCATGATTGAGTCTGATGTGTCCGGTGTTGAGTTTTGGTCAATTAACACTGATGCTCAAGCTTTGACTTTAGCGGGCGCTCCTAGTCGCTTGCAAATTGGACAAAAACTAACTAGAGGACTGGGTGCGGGTGGAAATCCGGCGATTGGTCAAAAGGCAGCGGAAGAATCTCGTGATGAAATTGCTACTGCTTTAGAAGGCGCAGATTTAGTATTTATTACTGCTGGTATGGGTGGTGGTACGGGTACAGGTGCAGCCCCAATTGTGGCAGAAATAGCCAAGGAAATGGGCGCTCTTACTGTTGGTGTGGTGACTCGTCCATTTATTTTTGAGGGACGCAGACGCACTAGCCAAGCAGAACAAGGGATTGAAGGCTTGAAAAGTCGGGTAGATACCTTAATTATTATTCCCAATAATAAGTTGTTGGAAGTAATTCCTGAACAAACTCCTGTGCAAGAAGCTTTTCGCTATGCTGATGATGTGTTGCGTCAAGGTGTGCAAGGAATTTCTGATATTATTACCATTCCTGGATTGGTCAACGTTGATTTTGCTGATGTGCGGGCTGTGATGGCTGATGCGGGATCGGCTTTGATGGGAATTGGTGTGAGTTCGGGCAAGTCTAGAGCTAGAGAAGCTGCGATCGCCGCAATTTCTTCACCTTTGTTAGAATGTTCTATTGAAGGAGCTAGAGGAGTTGTCTTTAATATTACTGGTGGTAGTGATCTAACCCTTCATGAAGTTAATGCTGCGGCAGAAACAATCTATGAAGTCGTTGATCCTAATGCCAATATTATTTTTGGGGCGGTAATTGATGACCGACTGCAAGGAGAAGTCAGAATTACTGTAATTGCGACCGGATTTACAGGTGACATCCAACCTCCATCAGCACAAACTGTAGTTACTCCTAGAGTTGTCACACCCACTCCCACAACTACTAGAAGACCCTCACCACTACAACAACCTGTCAATAACCCCAGTCCAGTTGTAGAACAACCAAAAGAAAAACCTTCTTTGGATATTCCCGATTTTCTGCAAAGACGACGAACACCACCAAAAAATTAAATGCTAGTAGATATGAGATTTTAGATTAAATTCACAGTCTCAGTTGAGGCTGCTGTATACAAGTTGTTAGAAGTCCAGGAGTCAGGAGTCAGGAGTCAGGAGT